>JAJZZT010000026.1 GCA_021797415.1 Bacillota bacterium | reverse complement strand
CGCGCTGACCCAAGAGGGACTGCCGACCGCTTGGAATGGCCAGAGTCTTGCGGTCATTTCCAGCAATGCGCAAAGCGCCGTCACCGCGCCGGTCATCTCGGTGACGGTGCGCTATACGATGCCCACATTTCTGACCAACGTGGGCGGCCTGGTGGGCGACCCGCACGGGTTGGCCGCGTCCTTTTTGCTGCAGGCGACGGAAAGCTATACGAATGACACGTTCTTTGGGGGTTAGGCGATGAATCCGATGATCTGGGCGATCGTGATTGTGTTCATGGGCGCGGGCTCGATCTGGCTTACTGCGCGTTTTGGAGGCGGAGATGATGCGTGATGTGTTCTGGCTGTTTGCCTTTTCGCTGCTTGGAGTGAGTCTGCTCCTTTTGAGCGGAACGGCAGGCGTGCAACACACGCTCGGGGACGCGGCGCAAAATGCGGTGCAGCAAGCGGCGTGGTCTGGGCAATCGGTGATTCAAAACGTCGGCGCCGGCGGCGGTTTTTCCACCGGCAATGGCCTGGGCAGCGTCGTGAATCTGGCGGCGACCACCGCGCTTATCGCCGATTTGACGCCGATTACTTCCAAAATGGTTGCCAATCCCGCCAACACGGTGGGCGGACAGCCCGTGGCGATCCATGGGACGACGATCGCCTACGAAAATGTGAGCATCCAAAACGGCGTGGTTGAGGTACAGATCTCGGGTGCGGTGACGGTGCCATGGTTCTCCGACTGGATGGGCGGTATTTTGAATCATCAGGAACCCAGTCCTGCGGGGATGGTCCAGTTGTCCGCCTGGGGGAACACTCCGTGAAAAAAAGGATGATCCACTCCATGCAAGGGAAGATGGTGGTTCTTAGCGGGGTTGGGTCGCTGGGGTGCCTGCTGGCGCTCATCTGGTTTGCGCGGATGGTGATGCATAGGCCAAGCTTCCAATCCATCTTGTTTTTCGGCCTATGGGTTGGCGCACTGGCGATCGCCGCGGCACTCTCCTTCCAAGTGGTTCGCTTGTCCAGGCAACTGGAAATCCATCGAGATCAGGATGCTCCGACCGGTCTGTACAACAAACGCTTTTTGCTCGCAACGATCAACGAGTGGATGGTCAATCAAAAATCGTTCGGCTTGTTGATGATCGATATGGATCACTTCAAAGAAGTCAACGATACGCACGGCCATCTGGCAGGCGATGCGGTCTTGCGGCATTTGGCGGCCGTTTTGCAGATGACGATCCGCAAAAACGATCTGCTGTGTCGCTACGGCGGTGAGGAATTTGTGTTGCTCGTTTGTGGCGTGGATTCGTTGTTTCTTGTCGAACGAGTTGCCGAGCGGATGCGAAAAGTCGTCGAACATGCGGCGTTTCCCTACGTGCTGCACAAGACCTGCAGCATCGGCTACGGTCTGTGGGATCAAGAAGAATCCGGCGAGGAGTTGATCGCCCGTATTGACGCGGCTTTGTATGCCGCCAAAACCGGAGGACGGAATCAAAGCATCGCCGGCGCAGGAAAAGGAGGGTCGTTTTGATGCGCGACACCTTGCGAATCTTTGTCCAGCTGTGCGCCATTGGTGTCAATGCGGCGCTGCTGATGGCCGCAGTGCGGGCGGGGGTGTGGCTGTTTTCGATGTTTGCGCTCTTGGAACTGGTGTTTCTTTCCTATACGACAGGGCATAAACCGCTTGCCGTCTCGACCGACCTGTGGGGCTGGGCAGCCGCGATCTTTATCATGCTGTTTCCTTTGTTGTCCACCGATTTCTTGGCGACGCGCGAATGGGTTCCCATGTGGCGGGCAGCCGCAGGAAACGGGCTCATTCTGTGCGCATTCGTACTGGAGTTATGGGCGCTGTTGTTGCTGAATACCGCCTTTACGCAACTCCCCGAGGCGCGAAAGCTGGTGCGGCGGGGGCTGTATCGGTACATGCGCCATCCGTTGTACACCGCCTATTTTCTTGCCTTCTTCGGGCAGGCGCTGATTTGGAACGAAGGATTGTACTGGCTGACGTTTGTCGTCTTTGTGCTCACGTTGACCCTTCGCGCCAAGGCGGAGGAGCGGGTTTTGTCCCGCGTGTTCCCGCTTTATGAAGAGTACAAGAAGCAGGCGGGGATGTTTACGCCGCATTGGAGGTGACAGGCGCGGGTGTCCCTGCCGAAACGAAAGGGGAGCGAAACACAAATGGCAGTCTCATGTTTGGTGTGCCATCGAACCCTCAGAAAAGAGCCGAGCGTGAGTCGCGGAGTCGGCCCCTCGTGTGCCAAAAAGATTCGCGGCATGGCGGGAATGTCCGGTACTGGCGGCAAAGCGTTTCGCGTCCTTGGCGACGAGTATTGGGAGCGTTTCATTGCAGAACACGTCGCCATTCGGAACCGCCAACAACAGTGGGAGCAACCTGTTTCCTCACCACCTGCGCATTTTGAGAGAGAGGGATCGAGAATAGTGGTGGAGCAAGTGGGGAGCTACGCGGTCTACGGAACGAAAGTAAGCAACGGACAAGAGTTGGCGAGCTTGTTTCGGGACATTGCGCGTTCTGATCGAGAAAAGCTCTTTGTCGCCTGCTGCGATGAGGATGATAATCTGATCGGTACGCAGTGCGTATCTGTGGGGTCCATCGACGCTTCGTTCGCCACGCCGCGCGAAATTCTCAAGGTGCCCTTCCTCTTGGGCGCGAAAAAATTCTACGTGCTGCACAATCATCCTTCCGGGAATCCGGAACCGAGTGAAGCGGATTTCGGTGTAACCAAAAATATCTACGACGCTTCACGGGCGTTTGGGATCGAATTCGCAGGCCAGGCGATTGTTGGCGACAAAAAATATGTATTCCTCCCGTCCGACGGCACGCGCCCTCAAACGGGAACCCTGGGTGCGCCGGCAGAAAAGCGTAGCATCCCCCTGTACGACACCTCGCAGCGCGCCGGGGATATTGAGAAGGTAGCTTTTCGCAGTTCTCAGGACGTGGCGCACTACGCAAACGCGGAGATCTTTCGACATGACAAGAAGGGTGTCTATTTGATCTGCACCAACACCAAACACGAAACGGTTTCCGTCTCGCCGTTTTCCAGCGACGACTTTTCTCAAAACACACGAGCATTGGTCATGGGAAACGCGGCAAGCTGTTTTCTGGTCGCGGACGACGGCTTCGATCGTGAGGAGTTCGTCGCTATCGCTAGGAAATTTCAACCGATGGCTACGGTGCTTAACGCCAGGCTGGTGGACGCCATACAGACGCAGAGTTCTGGTGGATATTCGTTGTATGAAAATCTCATCTTGCGTTAGGAAAGCTGGTGATTTATGTGGACGCCCTACAAGTTGCCGGCTTGGTGGCGGCGGGAGGCATCGGTTACGGCGTCCTGCGGGCGGCGCACGGCCGGATGCGTGGGGATTCGAAAAACGCCGTGCGCAAAGACCGGTGGCTGCTGCCCAAGGATTCCCACGAACACCGTTTGGATGAGGCAGAGCGGTGGATCGCCACGTTTCTTGATTTTGGTCGTCCTAAAAGCGAATGGGCCGCATACGGACAGGCGGAGTTCGTCTTTCGGATCGTCAAGGACAACAAGGGATCCGTGCGTTTCTACCTGGATGCGCCGAATGATCGGCTGAGAGGAATTCAAAGCAACCTGCCACCGACACTCGAATGGCATGAGCGCGATCCTTGCAACGAGAAACCCACTTCGCGGTTTCATGTACAGGCGGAGAGTGCGTTTTTGCCGTTCACCGTAGGAGGGAAAACGGATCTGCTTCCCGCGGTGATTCGGGCCATGGATCCCAATACAGAACTGCGTATTTCATTCTCGCCGGCAGACACCCACCGTTACCTGTCCGACTTGCGAAAAGAGCACGAGAAGTACCGGCCGTCGGTTCGCTCGAATGCCAACGGTTTCGGCGGGGTGGGGAAAGATTTGGCGGAGGAGCTTGGACAAGGACTGGGCGAGGCGTTGTTCGGCACAAAAGCACAAAAAAAGGCGGCGCCAAGGCCGACATCTCCCCTGCAAGAACAGAGTCAACAACAACGCGCGGTCAAGGCGGGTCTCCTCCCGCACGAGACGAGGCAGATGGAGGCGATTGCCGAACGGTTTCACGATATCCACCACCTGTTTCAAGTGAAGATTGAACTGGCCTTATACGGAATCCATCCGAACCCGCGCGCCGCATTTCAAAGCGTGTTGGCGGCCATGCGGCATTTTGCCGATTTGAACCGTCTGACCGAATCCCGAAGAAAGGCGACGATGATGTTATCGGCGCCGGAGTTGGCGATGTGGGTGCATGTACCTGCTCCAGGGGAGGTCGAGGGTATGGAGACGATACGGGAACATGCGAGAACGCTGAACAAGCAGGAGTTTAACGATGGGGTAGTCGTAGGCTTTTTACGGCACCCGGCTCAAGAGGCGCGGGAGATCCGCCTTCCTTCCGAACAGTTGAAATCGCATTTTGTCCTGACGGGTATGACGGGTTCTGGTAAGTCCACCACGCTCACAACCATGATCGACAGCATGTTGGAACCGTGGAAAGGGGGGACGGATGAGAACCCGCAGCCGGGATTCACCCTATTTGATCCGGCTGATTCCACGGCGGTGATTCTATTGTCGCATATTGCAAAAGTGCTGGACGGTCCAGACGACCCGCGTTGGAAAAAGGTTCATTACGTGTCGTTTTCCAACGCGGATCTTCCTGTTCCGATGAACTTCTTCCATGTGCTGGAGACCGACGGCATTCTGGCGCTACTCAACCAAGAAAACAGCAACGCCATCCGTTCCAATCGGATGATTCGGAACGCGGTGGAAACGCTTAAAACCGATTCCATTCCTCATGTTCTATTGGGTATCCCGCAGCTTCTGAAAGACGAACGGTCCCGGGAGATGGTAGTGACCCGCGCCAAGCAAAACGATCTGTCACTTATGATGCGTCAGTTCTGGGAGAGGGATTTCGATACGGTAGCAAAAAATCCCGCCGTGTTTGAGCCGGTCGAAAATCGAATCGATCCGTTTTCGAAAGGCGCCGCCCGCATGGTATTCGGACAACCCGATTGGGCATTTCGGGTTCGGGAGTGGATGGACTGCGGTCATATTTTGTTAATTGGCGTGAGTGCCCTGGGGGAGCAGGCGATGGATCTGTTTGCAGGAAGTCTCATTGAACATTATCACTGGATAGCGCAAAAACGACCGCAGGACACGTCGATGGTTCACTATCTGCTGGTTGACGAATGCCATCGTGCGCAAACTCCGATCATGCGACAAATCATTCGAGAAGACCGGAAATTCGGGCTGGCTCTGGGGATGATCACGCAGAGCATAGAACAACTCACCAGTGAGATCAAAAAGGAAATTTTGGATAACGTGCAGACCGTTATCTCCTTACGGCAGGGATTAAACGGTGCCCCTGTCGTATCCGAGCTATCACAACGCTCGTTTTCTGCCGAGTACTTACGAAAACTTCCCACGAACGTGGCGGCGGTCTATAGCATCATCGATGGGGGAGGCACATCGGTGGAAACATGGGCGAATCCGCCTGAAACCTATGACGGCTATGGCGAAAACGCTGTGGTGGTACCATTTTCCGACAAACCGTTGTTGAATCAGCGTCGCGAGGACCTAAAACGCATGGGCCGCGATATGCAAAAAGAGTTGGGGCAGGATGCGCAGTTCGTGGAAAAAAGGTTGGAGAAGTATTTGGAATCGGCTGGTTGGGCGGATGAAGACGAATTGAGCGACGATGCACCCAAAAAACGTTCGAAGTTATATTGATAGCGCGCTTTTGTCCCCTGCCTCCCTGTTAGTGAAGGGGGCTTTTTATTATGAGACAGGCGCCATGAGAATCATCGATTGACCAAGGCGATCGTCGAATAACGAAAAGGAAGTGGTCGTTTTGATGCGGACAATCTATGTCGCTGGTGTGAATACTCGCAAACTGGCGAATCAGGCAAGTGGTGTTAAGCACTGGCTTTTGTCCGCCACTCTTTTGCGCACGCGAGCTGGTCTGCCTGAGTGGATACGACCACATCTAGTCGGACGGAAAGTCCTCTGGGACCCAGGCACTTTCAGTAAGAATGCCATCAGTTATGCGTCTTATCGCTCTTGGATTGATTGTTGGTCTCGGTCGATGGATGAATACCTCCAGTACGATGAGGTAGGCGATCCCGAATCAACTGCATGGTATCTCAAAGATATGCGTCGGCGTGGTTATGACCCGATTCCTGTTTTGCAACCAAGCGGTTCCTTAAAACTGTTGAGAGAACTTCGTCTCGCGATTGGTGGAACTGTGCCGATGTCGAAATCGACACGGAGACAATACTTAGACGGCATTTTTTACAGCTCACAAGTTCATCCGTCTGGCCGCGTTCACTTGCTTGGCATGGGGAACCCGGAATGGTTCGAACCATATCCTGCGGCGAGCGGCGACAGCACCACTTGGATACCCAGAGGTCCGTACAATCGCCAAAAGACAGTTGAAGAATGGCTTACACACTATGGAGAAGTGGATATTCCTTATGTGCGACGCACGGCGCTGCAACTCAAACTCTTCCATGTACCTGGAGACGGGAACGCACGTTAAGCGAAGTCAGAAACGCAAACAATCTGCCTGATTTACACTATTGTACAGAGGAGAGAATGCTATGCTCAGCACTTGTATCCGCTGCATCCGTCCATTAAAAGCGCCCCGCAGTCAACGAATCGGCGCCGGATGGGTTTGTGCCAGGCAATTGCGTCTTGATAGTGGCCTCCCCGCGCGAGCGCCCAAAGGTTGGAGCGCGCTGACCGATGAACGGGTTCGGGCGTTTTTGATGAATCCGTTTCTTGACACATCGATTCCTGCCGAACATCGACCCATTCTCACCATTCCCACAACGTTTTATCGCACCTTGGCGCAAGAAGGCGTCGACGCAGGCGAGTTGCCTGGGAATGTATCTATGCACGAAGCATTCACTACGAAAAACGACGATCCGAAGATCAAAGCGATTTTTGAGAAACTAAATGCCAAGGTCGAAACGCTGATGAATGCCGAAGAATACAAGCGGTATCTCACGTTCGCCACCTCCTTTCGCCAATACAGTTTTCTGAACACGCTGGCCATCTTCGCGCAGCGTCCAAACGCCAGCGCCGTCGCGGGATTCAATACCTGGAAGGGTCTGAACCGGCATGTGAATAAGGGCGAGAAAGGCATCATGATCCTCGCGCCCCAGTTGGTCAAAAAGCCGGCCAAAGACCCAAGCGGGAACCCGATTCTCGGTGAGGACGGGAAGCCGGAAATTCGCCAACAGTGTGTTGGATTTCTTGGTGTCCATGTGTTCGATGTATCGCAGACATCCGGAGAAGCGCTGCCCAAATTGCATATCGAAGAATTGCACAGCAATCGCAGCGATGAATTACACCGCCGGCTCCGATCCGTTGTGGCGAAGGATGTTCCGCTGTCCTATGCCACAACAAAGGAAGATCCCCTGTTGCAGCATGCCTATGGCTACTATTCCCAGAAGGAAAACAAGATTGTGATTGGCAACCAGGGCTCCTTGGATGACCAAACGAATACTTTGATCCACGAATACACGCACTGGTTTCTCCACCGTGTCTACAACGAAAAAGGGCAACTCGAAGCATCGAAAATCGTTCCTTCGAATCAGCGTGAGGTCGAGGCGGAATCGGTGGCGTACATGGTGGCGTCGGCATTCGGACTCGATACGGAGAAGATGAGCGTGGGATATATATCGCGTTATATGACACGCGATCCGCACGTATTGCGGACCAGCATGGAGCGCATCCAGCGCGCAGCCAACTACATCATCGACAAAATCGAGCAGGCAAGTAGCCCGTCTGCCTGACGAATCGTTCCAAAGCCACTTTTGTTCCCCATTGTTATCCGTCTCTCTCGTAAGTGAAGGGAGGCGTTTTTGTAAGATTCTAATGGATGTCGGCGAATTGGGCGGTCAGGAGCGAGCTGTAGGACGACGCGCCCAAGAAACGCTCGAAAGTTCCCTAGTTCGAGCGTAAATAGACATTTGCGGCACAGCGGCAGGGGTTGCCGCACGTTGGGCATTGATAGCCTTTTTCGACACTGTCCTGATACCAAAAGTTTTCGATGTGTGCGATGGGTTGGAAGCCAACGCTTTCCAGAATACCTTTGGCAAAACAGACCCCGCCCGCTTCCCACGCCAATGCGATCACGATGGTGGCACGTTTTTGTTCCAGCCAATCCAGCGAACGTTGCAATAACGCGGTGCCAATTCCGCGCCCTTTCATCTTGGCCGTAACCGCTATGCTCTTGAAAAAACCGATAGTTTGGTGGGAAAAACCGGGGATCTGCCGGCAAATTTCATCGGCGTGTTCACCGAATCGCGCATCGAAGTCGTCGGGCTTTAATAGTTCCGCTAGACAGACGGCAATGGATCGATTTTGCCCATCAGTCGCCACCAAGGCAAAGGCCTGATCCTTTTGGGCGTATTCCAAAAGATCTCGCTCGGTCAAGTAGTGATCTCCCAATTCGCGAGCCAACAAAGCCGTGGCTTCTTGCGAATGGATTTCCGAGAGCAAGCCGATGCGAGGAGGCGAAAAGCGAACAAAGGAATATTGCCCGGTCTCAATTCGATTGGAGTAAGGATCGTATCCGGCCCACAGACCACTCATCTTGTCTGGATCGCCTTGACGATCCAGGAAAATCACGCCAAGGCTCGAATCGGAACGTTGGCTGCTGGTGTAGGTGCCGATCAAATAGCGATCGCGCTCCACAACCATGCGCAGATTCCATGATCGCTGATCATCCAGATTGTAGGTTTTTCCCGTAATCGAATGCCCTTTTTGCGCCAGCGATGCAGTGGCTTTCTTTTTTATGACAACCCCGGAGTCGTCCCGGTCTTCGTAACTTGTCAAGTATTCGCCGGCGATCGGGAACCGTCTCTCGATTTTTCTTTGATAGGCAATGCGAAGAAGGGAAGTGATTGCCGCGAGAATTCCTGCGCCGATGAGGCCGGAGAGGATATCGGCCAGTACGTTTCCCGTGAATCCGGAAGTAAAAAATCGCAAGATCATCCGTCCTTCGCGCAGGTTTCTGTTGGTAAGAATCGCACGGTTTCTCTCTCAGTGCAAGAGGAGGTGCCTGATGGGCGACAAGCGGCAAAAAATAATCCGATGGATCGGTTGGCTGGTACTGTGGTCCGTTGTGACAGAGCTGGTTCGCAAACTCTTGTTTGGCGCATGGTGATGGGAAACGAGTGAAGCTCGGCCTTGCGATGTGGGCGTTGATGATCACGCAACTCCCCCTTGTGGTGGATCTGTTTGCGACGGGCATTTCCCCGCTATATCAGCGCAGAACATCCGTTTCTCGGGCTGCGTCCCTGGTGGTGCGCGGAGTATTGGAACTGATGACGGCACATTGACCCAATAGCAGGCGATGGTACAAACCGCGCCGTCCCCCGTCCCGCCTTTCAATAGAGAGGGGCGGGATTTTTCCTATGCAAACCGTGATGGTGGGGCAAGACGACGCGGCGCAGGACTACCTTGCGGACCGTGTTCGCGATGCGATGCAAGCGGGGATGGGCGGGATCGTGGTGACCGCAGATTCCCGGCTCATTCACGCCAGTGTACAGGCGTGGAAAGAATGGAAACGCACATGGAATCAAATCCATTGGGCCGATCTCGATTACGGGGCTTCTTTTGGCTTTCCCATGAACGTGATGCAAACTCCGAAGGCACTGCTGGACACGTGGGCGTCTCTTCGCTTGCCCGGGTACGCCGAGTTTCGCAAAGCGGCATGGTGGTATGCCCATCGGGAGGAAACGGCCACGGTCTTTGATCTGCACGACTATATCCTCTTGCGGCGTGTGAAAGAAAATCGCCAATCGGTGAGTTGGCCGGAACTGATCGTCGACGAAGCCCTTTCGTGGTTCACTCCGCTCAAAGTGCAGTTGGGACAACAGGATAATCGACTCGACATGAGACGTTGGCTGGAAGAAAGGCATTGGGTCTTCTTCGATGTCTCGCAATTGGAACCGAAACTCCGGGCGTTTGTCGCCGAATACATCGCGATTCTCTTTGAGAACGAGACCGAAAGCCGGGGCGTATTTGTGGTGAACGGCATGGAGCCTTCCGCACGCATGCGGCGATTCGAGCCTCTTCTTGTCGCCGTTTCGCATGTGGAGGGATTGGGGGACTGGCTGCAGGAGAAAAGCGAACGGATCTTGACTCTCTTTGCCACCAATGCGCAGGAAGCCAAACGGTTAAATGACCTGGGAATCGTGTCCGCAAAGACGGACACGGCTTCTTTCAAGGCACGCGAGTTTATTCAAGTGTCGCGGACCGGGCAGCGGCGTTCTTTCGTGTCGCAACGCGCCGATTCATCCGTTTCCGCATCCTTAAAACACCAGATTCAGCAAAAAGACGGCTTGCCGCGGGAACGCATCCTCTCTTTGCTTCGCGAAGGGCAGGGGGTTTGGTGATGTCCAAACCGGAGTATCGATTACGGATTCGAATTCGAAACGACGCCTTGCGTACGCGGCTCGTGGCTATGGAACCCATCCGGCGTTCGGAGTACATCGAAACCTGCTTGTTGTTTTATGAACAGTTCCACAGTGGTGCGGTGGCCCAGGATATTGCCCGGCTGGTGTCGGCGCAACTCCAGCAGCAAGGCATCGCGGTGAAGCCGGAAACGGTGTCCAATCCGGTGACGAGTTTTATGAAGGGCTTCCAATAGATATTGTCCCTTGTTTCGCGCGTTAGTAAGGAGGCGATCGTGTGATTTTGCAATGGCGCGACTCGGATTTTCCGCCGGAACAAAAGGTGCTCGGTGTGATCTATGACGCGGGGGCGATTTTGCAGACGGATTTATCGGAGATGCTGGGGATTTCCGTGCGTATGGTCCAGCACTACGTGAGGCGCATAAATCAGGAACAGGAAGCCCCCTTGATCCTTAAGCGACTGATGCGGTCCGCCCTGCACAGCAAGGAAGCCAAACGGTTTTATACGCTTGGCGAAGAAGGCGTGAAGTACGTGCACAAGATGATTGGGAACCCGCGAAACGCCAAAGGCGTGGATGCGCTCGCGTTTCATCAACTCGGGTTGATTGCAATTTTAATGCGGTACACCGGGCGCTTTGGGCAAGAAGGCGTGAGTTGGTATTCGACAAGCGAGGCGACCGACTTGTTGGCGGCGACCGTTCTTCAAGAAAATCCGGCCATTAGCGAGGACGAGATTCGTCCCCAAATGATCCGGCCCGATGCGGCGCTTTTGCATGACG
>JAJZZT010000204.1 GCA_021797415.1 Bacillota bacterium | reverse complement strand
CAAGCGGGGACGAGACACGAATAAGACCCCGACGCTGGTGGCTTTGTCGCTGCACCCCGATGGGAAGCCCGGATATCTGCGCATGCAGGCGGTCGACAACGTAAAGAAGGAAACGCTGGCCCAGTTTGTCACGGATCATGTGAAGGACGACGCGACGATCGTCCACGATGGGTTCGGAGCCTATCAAGCCCTGGCGGTGGCACGCCCGACGCTCGCGATGAAGTTCGACCCTCAGAACAACCCAGATCATTATGAAATGGCTGCACAAAGCGATCTCGAACGCGAAGGCGTTCCTGCTCGGGACGTACCACGGCATTAAGGGGAAGCACCTACAAGCTTATTTGAACGAGTACACGTACCGCTACAACCGTTGGCATTTCCAGGGAGAGTGGTTCAACCGCTTGCTACAAGCATCCATTTCCTCCAAGCTAATTACAGCTGCTGAGTTGATGGGATAGCCACAAATCGCATTATCATTATCCGTAAAATCATAAGTTTCTCCACACCGATGTAAGACAAAAAATCCGACAGGTTCTTCGGCAAGAAGAATAACCATAGGGTGAGCATTTTGATTTTGGAAGAAGAAATCAAGAGCTTTACTAGGCAAGAAAGAAAATCCCATTTGTGACTCATGCAATGTGAAATTTCTAATTTTCGATTCCCATTCTGGACTAAACACCCATGCCCCTTCGAGGCACAAGATTATCATGAAAATGTTCCGTATGCATTTACTTGTCGACTCTGATGACCGAAGATAAAGTCAAGCGGGACAGGAAGGTTGTTCGCTTTATGGGGCGCGACCCCACGGACTAAACTAGCCACAACCGCCTTGAGCACAAATTACTGTTGCCATGAGCACATCCATCAAATTTCCTTGGGTCAGGCGGCTGTGCCCCGCTTGGAAAGGATGAGAGCTTTGGACGCGGTTCGGGAGTGTTGTGCGGGGTTGGATGTCCACCAGCCTGCGTTCTCAAAGGACCTCCGGAGCAAAAACCGCAGATGTTCATGCGGGAATTCTCAACCGTCATGTCGGGCTTGCTTGCGCTGTCCGATTGGCTGGCCGAACTGGGTTGTGCACAAATCGCCATGGAAAGCACAGGTGTATATTGGAAACCGGTCTTCAATGTGCTCGAAGCGACTTGTTCGGTCACCCTGGCGAATGCCGCCCACATCAAGAACCTGCCTGGACGCAAGACCGACAAGAAGGACGCGCAGTGGATCGCGGAATTGCATCGCAGTGGCCTAGTGGCCAACAGCTTCGTGGCGCCTCGTGAAATTCGCGAATTGCGGGATCTTACCAGGTACCGCCGGAAACTCAAGGGGTACGAAACGTCGGAACGCAATCGCATCCTCAAGGTTCTGGAGGATGCTAACATCAAGATGTCCACCTTTATAAGTGACGTATTCGGCAAGTCGGGACGGTTGATGTTGGATGCGCTGGTCAACGGCGAAGTGATTGAGCCCTATCAAATGGCAAATTTGGCGCTGGGAAGGCTGCGTGCCAAGATTCCGGAGCTCGTACAAGCACTCAATGGCCGGGTGACGTTGCATCACCGCCGGACGATTCAACGCTCGCTTAAGCATCTCCAATTTCTTGAGGAGTCGATCGAAGCACCTTTGATACGCCCGCCGACTGACTACGATGCATGGCGCACAGTCACACCGTCTCCGACTTCACGTAACCTGAGATCGCACTCCTCGGTGACTTTTTTGCTCGTTTGCTCTTTTTTGTGGCTCAGTTAGGCCATATTCCAGACACCGACTGTCTGAAGACCGAAGGACGCGATGACAAACGCGGCATAGGGGATGCTGACACTCATGCTCAAAAAACCTGGCACGCGCCTGCTGAATCGTTTCCCCGACGGCGGCGCCTTGCACGCCGTTCAACGAAATCGTCCGCCCGTTCACAGACTTTTTCATGCGCCGCCAGAGGTCCTTCACGCCCTGCGAGGCAGGATGATCGGCCTCCGGATCACCGCGTTCGAGTACATCAATCAATCTGATCATCACAAGGCCGTCCACACTGAGCGAATTCTTGCTGACCGCCTCCCGCAGAGCAACCAATTTCATCGCTCTCATTTCCTGGAACGGATGCACTCTCATGTGGTTCTCCGTGGCAAAGAGCGCCGCCTCTTTCCAATCGTTTGGCACCCCAGCCGATTCGACAAGGCGCGGAAAAGCGGAATGCCAAGCCGTTCGTGGTCGTGATGCGTCGGACATTGTTCTCGTAGTGTCCGATTAAACGATCCATCGACTGTCGCGATCATCACTTGTCCACTCCCGAAACCACAATCCCTTGGATAAAGTACTTCTGCGCAAAAAAGAAGATCAGCAAACAGGGCAACAACGCCAGCAAAGACATGGCCATCATGACATTCCACTCGCTCGCATACTGCCCCACAAAATACTGCAGCCCGACGGCCACCGTGTAATCCTGCATGCTGTTCAGGTAAATCAACGGGTTAAGAAAATCATTCCACGTGCCGAGAAACGTGAAGATTCCCACCGTCACCATCGCCGGCATGGATTGCGGCAGTAGGATCCGCCACAATATCGCAAGCGGCCCGCACCCGTCCACTTTGGCGGAATCGTCCATTTCCCGCGGTATGGCCGAGAAAAACTGGCGCATCAGAAAGATATAAAACGCATTGCCAAAAACACCGGGAACAATCAAGGGAAGAAGGGTATTGACCCAGCCCAGCGAATTGAACTCCACGTACATCGGAATGATCATCACATAATAGGGCACCATCATGGTCGCGATCAACACCATGAACAGGAGATTCCTCCCCGGAAATCGAAACCGCGCAAAGCCGTAGGCGACAAACGTCGACGAAGCCGTTTGTAAAATTACATTGGCGATCGTCACGATGGCCGAGTTCACGAAAAATTGGCCAAAAGGCAGCACCGTGAATCCCGTCAGAAAATTGGACCAGTCGAATCGGCTGGGCAGCCAATTGGCCGAATAGATTTCCTGGTTGGGCTTGAGCGCCTCAAAGATCATCCAGATAAACGGCAAAAGTGCCACGAGGGCGCCGGCGATCAAAACCACGTGTAGCGTGATCCTCGCGATCTTTCTGCTCCAGCGCGCGGTCATTTTTGCACCCCCCAAATCGATGCGTCTTCATAGTAGACCCAGAAGCGCGCGCTCCAAAACAGCAACGCCGTTACGGCGAAGATAAACAGAAACAAGGCCCAGGCCAAGGCGGACGCATACCCCATCTTGAAGTAGTTGAAGGCGTTGTTGTAGAGGTACAGCACAAAGAAATAGCTGGCGTTGGCCGGTCCTCCGTTGGTCATGATATAAGCCTGGGTAAAAACCTGAAAAGAGCCGATGATCCCGTTGACCAGCATGAAAAAAATCACCGGACTGATCATGGGAAAGGTAATCGACCGGTGTTGCCGGAGCAGGGAGGCTCCGTCCACGCGCGCCGCCTCGTAGAGACTCGACGGTACTTGCTGCAGGGCAGCCAGATAGATGACCATGCTCCCGCCGACCGACCACAGACTCATGATGATCAGCGCCGGCAGCACCCACGTGGTCGATTCCAGCCACTGCGGTCCCGGAATCCCCAGAAAGTTTAGCATCTGGTTTAACGGCCCGTAATCCGGATTATAGATCCATCCCCACAGGGCGGCCACGGCGACTCCCGACACCACTGACGGAAGGTAGTAAGCCGTGCGAAGAACCCGCAATCCCTTAATATTGGCATTGAGCATGATCGCGAGAAGGATGCCGGCCAGGATGCCCAGCGGCACGGACACGAACGTGTAGATGACCGTCACCTTCACCGATTGCCAAAACAACGAGGAATGAAGCATGTGAGAATAATTGGCGAGCCCATTGAATTGGGGAGGAGAGGTGATATCGTAATGGGTGAAACTGAGAAATCCCGAAGCAAGAATCGGTCCCAATCCAAAGAGCAGCAGCCCCACGATCCAGGGCCCGACAAACAGGTATCCGTACAGCCCTTCGCCCCTTGCCCTGCCGGTTCGCATATCGCATCCCCCTCCCATTAGGCCATTTGTCTGCCGATGTGCTCCCGGGTCACAGTGCCGCCGTGAACACTCGAAATAAGCGCGCGTGATTCCATGGGGCATTTTGGAAATTGTGCATTGGATCAGAGTCGACGAAAGCCGGGCGGCAGTAATCCATTTCCGCCCGGCGGCACGGTCGATGGATTGTGCGCTAGTCCTTGTACTGTTTGAGCAGTTGGTCCGCCTGTTTCTGAACGGTAGCCAGCGCTTTTTGCACGGTGGTCTGTCCAAGATCGTATGCCTGCAACTGGGATGTCATGTCACTCCAGAACTGCGCATACTCCCCGCCCCACCCAGGAACGTACTTCACTGGCGCATGTACATACTGCCAGTGATCCAGTTCAACGATCTTGCGGTCCATCGGCGACAGCATTTTCAGCCAGATATTCGTTAGCGGTCGGTACGCCAATGACTCGACTCCCGTCGCTCCCCGCGCCTTCAGTGCGATGGGCGAAGTGGCCAGGAACCGGACAAACTCCCATGCCGTCCGCGGATGTTGCGTATTGGCCGCGATCGTCCATCCGTTTGCGGCTTCGCCGCGATTGCCGGGCACCTGGAAAAATCCCCGCCCATGCGGCCCCACGGGCAGTGTAGCCACTCCCACAGGAAAATCAACGATGCCCACCTCCGTCTGAGCCTGGCTCGTCCACTCATAGGTCATCGCGACTTTGCCTGCGGCAAAGGGATCGGCAATCCCGGTCGAAGCGGCCGGGGGCATCCCGACATGCCACACATTCACAAGATTCTTCAGAAAAACAGCCGTGCGGATACCTGCCGGCGAATCGATCAATGACTTCGTTTTCGGGGTGTTCCAGTACCAGCCCCCAAAGGCGGGAAGCATCTCGTCCCACACCCCATCGGCAGCCGAATACCCGATATCGGTTCCCCACTGCATCGTTTGCTTCGGATTGAAGCCCTTTTGTGTAGCATTTCCCCCGTTACTGTCCAAGGTGAGTTTCTTGGCGTCCTGAACAAACTGCCCAAACGTCCAGTTGGGGCCGGGCGGCTTCAAGTGCGCCTTTTGGAACATGCGCTCATTGTAGAGCAGAACTGCCCCTCCGCCCGGATATGCGCTCCCATACGAGATCGCATACAGTTTCCCATTGATCGAATTACCCACGATACTTCCCGGTGAAAAATTGGACGGCGAAAGATGAGATGCCTTGAAGTAGGGAGTGAGGTTCAGGTAGCCCCCTTTGGCCGCCAGTTCGCTGTACCAGGCCGTGCTGGTCACCATCACATCGGGCAATCGCCGGGCGGCCGCCTCGGCGATGAGTTTGGTCTGGTTGCCGCTCCAAGGCAGGAACTGTCCTTGAATCGTGACGTTCGGATGCAATTTTTCGAAAGCCTGGATTTCTTTCTGATACGACTGAATCTGCGCCGGGATCCCCCACCCGCTGTAGGTCAATGTCACGTGCGCGTTTGTCGGAGTGAGCAGCGAATTCTGCGTCGTGGTCTTGGCAGCGCTTACACCTCCATCAACGCCCACCAAGAGAAGGGTTGTGGACAGAATGGTCACCGCCGAATAGGCCCATTGCTTTCTCAACACATTTACCTCCCCTTATTTGTAAAATCTGTTGGCTGGCTCGATTGCTGTGGCCGATCACCCCCCAACCGTCTCGCCCGTTATCCGGGCATCGTGGCCATCACCTCCTTTTGTTCCGTCAGTCGTGATTGCACAATCTCATACGCAACGAATTTTGATACCCTTGAGAAGCAGCAAGGCAGGGTTTCATGTAATTTCCAAAGAGAAGCCCCGGATAATTGAATTCGTTAAGGATGATCAATTGGGGAGCCCCGGTACGGCTTACGCCGTACACATCGAACCGGAAGACTGCCGCGAAAGCGTCCGCAGAAGCCGGGTTTTTTCGGCCGGTCAGCACAATGGTCAGTGCGTGCTCCCCTGCAGTCATTTCGCATTCGTACAGTACTCCCATGCGATCCTCAGGATGATAGAGATCGATCTCCGCGTCGAAAACCCCGTCCATGTAGACTTCGACGATCCCAAGATGGCGATTTTGCGAGCCGATCCAGCGTATTTTCCTCCCATAGAAATGGATGGTCGCCGTATCTCCCGATCGATTGCTCAACCGTTCGGGGACGAACATGTGAGGGCCGATATACGAGGGGATCCATTTTGCTTTGCTCTTCCAAACCCCGCTGAAAGTCACGGAAGCATGAGCGCAGTCGATCGAAACCCTATCTGTCCATTGAACGCGGGCCGCTTCGGCGAATTCCGCGCGGATGCGGTGATTCGACGGCGGATGAATAGCCGAAAAATACAGGACATATTCCTTGCTGCTCCTGAAATCGTTCGTTTCTGCAGGGGTAAAATGAAAAAATTGGGACTGATGGATACTTCCCTTGTCCTGCGCCCAACCGTGAGTGTCCTGCCGCGTTTCCCCGACTGTATTTGCGAATCTCGCCGCCTGCCCTTCGTTCCGACCGATATGATCCGGAGGGTAGACGGACCACTGACCCCTTCTTTTCCAGGAGATTCGTTCAAGGGAGTCGGCAATCTCATAGCTGATCCCCACTTCCCGGAATCCACCGGAAGGCAAAGGGAACGAAAGGCGGTCCACTGTATACTGCGTCGTGATCAGACCGCTTCCATCCACTCGCACAACAAATGTCGCATCGGCGGCGTTTCCGTAGCTTCCCGATAATCTAACAATCGCCCGCTTCTCCTCCGAATATGCCCGCAGCTCCTTCAGATGCCAGCTCAGAGGAGGGCAGTAATGGTCCAGATGCAGAAACGGTCCACTCTGAATCAGCAGTGTCCCGCGGTACAGCCCCCGTTCAATCAGTCCCGTCTGCCGACTGAAGTCAATCTCGAAATCCGCACCGGACACCGTAATGAAGCCATCCCCTTCCCTCAACTCCGGAGCGGGTTCCTGTACAGTTTGGAATCGGTTCGACTCCATTTTGAGCGGCAGTTCATACTCGTCGATGACATTGCCGTTGCGTGCCACACATTGCAGTCTGAGTACCTCACCTTCCTTCCAGTCCCGCGTCGGGATCACAAGCAGACCCGAACAGTGAGGCCCGACCGGCACATCGCGAATTTCTCCAGAATCGCCTCCCATTTTCCACAAGAAAATAATCTCCCGAAGATTGGTGTGATCAAACCGATTGTCCACCGGAATCATCAAAGATTCGTCACGATCCGGAATCAAGAGAGGACCGTCCTGAATGCTGATTGGCGAATACGCTTTCTTGACGAGCCAGTATTCCGGCTTTTCCCTTCTCCATATGTCGACGACACCCCATTCTCCATAGCCGACGGGCCCCTTTCCAGGGATGAGAAAAATCTCGTCGATGCCGCACCAGATGGCTCCGCCCAAAGCTCCGTCCGTCAGGGAGATCTTCTCCCAGAAGCGACGGATACTCTCTCCCCAAAAATTCCTTACATTAGGATTATCGCATATTTCCATATAGTTATAGCACGCGATATGTGCATACTCATCATGGAGCACCGGATAATCAGACGATCCCAATTCATGAGAGATATCGGGATAGTGGGAACTGAAAATATCGAATTTAGCCTTTCCACCTAAATCCTCTTTAGAATAACTGAAAATACATGGTCTAACTGGATCAGTTGCCTTTGCATAGCTGTATTCCTTATCAAAATTATCATTCCATCTACTTTCGTTGCCGAGCGACCAAATAATTACACTGGGGTGGTTCCGGTCCCGTTCGATCATCTCGGTAAACTGGCCCATGTACCAATCCGAATACGCAGGATCTCCTCCGTTCGTGGGACCGTGAAATCGATCCGCCCAGCAAACCGCCGTCTCCTCCTCTACATACATCCCGATCCGGTCGCAGGCGTCCAGAAACGCTTGAGAAGGCGGATAATGAGAGGTTCGAATAAAATTCACATTGGCATCTTTGAACAACACCACGTCCTGCAGCGCCCATTCATCTGGGCAAACCCTCCCGAATTGCGGATGAATATCGTGCCTGTTCACGCCCCTGAGCTTGACGCTCTTTCCATTGATGCACAGTTGGTTCCCGATGGTCTCTATCTTTCGGAAACCGACGCTGCTTGCCACCACTTCCACCACCTGATCGGCGATTTCCAAGCGTGCGGTGAGCGTGTACAGGTTCGGATGTTCCGCATCCCACCGTCGCGGCGCTTCCACCGGGATGACGAGGCGCATTCCGGGATTGTCATGCGTCAAATCGGCGCAGTCGGGATACAGCGGAATCTCCATTCCCTGCGGATCTTCAAGCGTAAACTGTACGCGCGCCGAGCGATTTTCCCTCAATTCGACAGACACCGAAAGGATCAGCGTCGCATCTGTATAGCACTCATCGAAATCCGTTTCGATATACAGCCGAATGAGCGCTTCTTTCGGCAGCGCCATCATCTTGACATCGCGCAGAATACCGCCAATCGGATGGAACGCATACCCGCTCGCAAAGGAGACATCATCGCTTCGATCCGTCACCCCGACTGTGATCCGGATCTCTTGTCCCGGTACCGCGCAATCGCTGATGTCACAGTTCCAACTGGTGAATCCGCCATAATGGTCTCTGATGTAGACACCGTTAACCCATACTTTTGCATAACTGTACACACCGTCAAAGCGCAGGACGACCTTGTGGTTTGCGAAATCCGCAGGGACCTGGACCGTCTTGATATAGTAGTACTCCCTGTCCTGCGCAATTTCGAATCCTCGCATCGCGATTTCTCCAGGCACTTCGATATCCGGCAAGTGATCCAAATTGACGGTATCCGCATCCGCGGAGGAGTTTGCGGCGAATTTCCAGTTGCCATTCAGATGAATGACGGGATTCTCCACCCCTCTGACCGATGCGGGAATCGGGTAGATGACAACGCCAAAATCCGCGGGTTGCTTATTGGTTCCCACAAACAATCTCTTCCCTTCTTCATATCGTGATCCACATTCCCATCTCGCCGCCCAGCTTCATCCAATACCATCACGGCGTCGACGATATCCACACGTATTTAAGAACCACAGGAATAATATTGCTGTCTCTAATGAAAGAGAGGCGTGTTTGATGACTTTCTACAAAGCAACTATAGTATTGACATAAAGTCGTCGACAAGAGGAAAATATGGCTCACAAGGAGTAATAAATTGCTCTATCAGAGTGCGGACGTGAAAGGGGACCGGATACATGCACGGCCTAATAGCATTGCACTATCTGACAGAGGATGAGCGGGTCCCGATCTTTTACCAAATCGGCTGGGAGCGTTGGTTGCCTGAGGATCAGTATGATAGGGATTGCCAGACCGGAACCGATCCGCACTGCATCTTTGCCTATACGGTGTCTGGCAGGGGAGAGATTGCCGTCGACGGGGAGTGGTTCAACCTGACCCCCGGACACGCATTTTTTGTTGAGGTGCCCGGTCCATTCCGATACCGACTGCCGGAAAGCGCAGACCATTGGGAGTTAAAATTTCTCTCTATCACGTTAGACTGTCTTCCCGTCTGGACAACGATTGTTCAGAAAGCAGGGCGCATCATTCGACTGCGCGCGGGAAATGGCGTCATGACGACTTTTGATGAGATCTATCGCTTGGCGCAGCAGGACATGATTGTCGACATGTATCACAATTCCTCTTATCTATACCAGTTTCTCATGACACTCAAACGGTTTTTATCATCCTCCAGATCCTTGCACGATGTCCCGGCTTCTATACAGATTTGCCAGAATCGCATGGAAATAAACCCAGAGAAACAGTGGAGTCTGGACGATTACGCACAACTCGCCGGAATTTCTAAATATCATTTGACTAGGTTGTTTCAAGAGTATCTGGGGGAATCACCGATGCACTACCTTTCAAAAACTCGGGTGAAGCGCGCGGCTCAACTCCTTATCCATACCGATCACGGTATTCGCCATATTGCCCGCGCAACGGGATTCTCTAACCCGAATTACTTTTCTAAGGTGTTTCGCAAATGGATGAACCTCACCCCTTCCGAGTTTCGCGATTATGCGAAAAAACAACAGGTGAGCCATATTCAACTGAAGTAATTTCGGAGAATATACCGACGTGTCGTAGTAATATCCAGCGTTATATTTAAATGTGGCTCTCCCCTTACCTCAGCATGGCTTGAATTTCAAACGCACATTTAATAGAATTTACTTGTAAAATTAGTTAGCAGGAGAGATTGGTGACTTGGATGTTGCAGCGCCCGCTGACACTCTTGGAGTTCCAGAGCAAGTTTCCGACAGACGACGCGTGCCGCAATCATCTCTTTGCCATGCGGTGGCCAGACAGCTTCCGCTGTCGCCGCTGTGGACACGACCGTTTCTATCTGGTGCGCGAGCGGCATCTGCTCCAATGCCAGTCGCCCTCTTACCGATATCCAACCATAAATGTGAGGAAGGAGACGCGCATCGAATTTGTCGAGGATCACGCAAAACGATGCGACCGTCGTCAACGACGGATTCGGGGCCTACCGGGCACTGGCCGAGAAGCATACAACGTTGAAGAGGATGTTCAATCTGTTATAAACATCTATTTCCTCCAAACCGATTACCGTTGCTGAGTTGATGGAAACACCATGATTTCCTATATTGGCTTGGCGATATACTATAAAATCGTCTGAATGACCTGGAAAATGAATATACATCAAGGAATCCAAGAGATAGTCCGATCTCCGTGATGGAATGAGCCGGATTTTTGAGCATCTTCACCGCCTCCATCATACGCAGCGTCTCCAGCAATTCATTGGGATTTACGCCAATCCTCTCAGTGAACGCTCTTGTGAAATGGGATCGGTGAAGACCGCTCAATCTAACAAGATCTTGAACGGACACGCCTTCTCTATAGTGGAGATTGATATATTCAAGAACATTCTCCATCCATTCTTTCGATTTATAATAATAATCGGAATCGAAGGATAACCTATAAAATAGTTCATAAATCTTTGATATCAAGTTCAATCTTTCATTCTCATGGTTTTTATTTCCTTGATCCATAATTATACATATTCCCTCGATAATTTGCTTGACCTCTTCGTTGATTACCCGTATCAGATATGGGCGAGTTCGTGTAATACCGATCATCTGAATCAACGAAAGAATTTGCCGGCCATTTAACGCTACCCAGAACATTTTTAAAGGTTCGTTCGATTGTATACCTGGGCAGTTCGCTATTCTGTATTGATGGGTTACATGGGGCCAGAGACAGAAT
>JAJZZT010000505.1 GCA_021797415.1 Bacillota bacterium | reverse complement strand
CGGCCTTCGATGCCGGTCTCCTCCAGCATGCCCTGCCATTCCTGAAAACCCAGTTCGTCCGTCAGATCGAACTCAATCCAACCCGCAGCGCCGCCGACAATGCTTTCTGTTCTGGACCTGATGGGAGCGCTTCGCATGTCCGGAGCCACCTTTCCGGGGATTTCTCTTATCATACCACGCGCTCATCCACCCACCCCAGTATCGCGCCCAGTATCGCGCGGTATGACCGGTGCGTATTCTGGCTGCGAGGAGGGTACGCCATGATCAACAGCCAGATTCCTTTTGTCATCGAACAGACCGAGCGCGGCGAACGCAGTTACGACATCTACTCGCGCCTGCTCAAGGACCGCATCGTGATGATCGGGGCGCCGATCGACGACGGACTGGCCAACGCGGTCATCGCCCAGTTGTTGTTTCTTGCGTCGGAGGACAAGGAAAAAGACATCCAATTGTACATCAACAGTCCGGGCGGTTCCGTCACAGCCGGTTTCTCGATCTACGACACGATGCAGTTCGTCAGGCCGGATATCTCCACCATCTGCGTCGGCATGGCGGCCAGCTTTGCCGCAGTGCTGCTGGCGGCAGGCGCGAAAGGCAAGCGGATGGCCCTGCCAAACAGCGAGATCATGATCCACCAGCCGCACGGGGGAACGACGGGCCAGGCGTCGGACATCCACATTCACGCTGAGTGGATCATGAAATCGCGCGAGAAGATCAACCGCATCCTGGCGCACCATTCAGGACAGCCGATTGAGCGCGTGGCGCGCGACTCCGACCGCGATTTTTTCATGACGGCCGATGAAGCGAAAGCGTATGGACTGATCGACATCGTCGTGCATCGCTGACAATCGGCGATATCTTTGCGTTACGCAGTTTGTCGCCCTCGTGCCTCCATGGTAAAATGCAAGCCAACACACCGCGATCATTCTGAATTACCGTTCAGACTGGCACAAAACTCGCGACTGCCGCCGTTTGCGCCTGTCAAAATATGTTTGCCTCATTCTCCGAAGGGAACCGGGGCAGAGTCCACTGTGCAGACGAGATGGGTACAGCCACGAAAGAGGGGTGTGCCATGCTGACGCCAATAGAAGTCCTGCGCTTTCTCCTTGAGCTGGTGTTGCTGCTGTCCGTCGCCCGGGGCCTGGGCGAGATGGCGCGCAGATTGGGCCAACCGCAGGTCATCGGGGAACTGTTGGCCGGAGTGGCCCTCGGGCCTTCGTTGTTCGGCTGGCTGTTGCCCCCAGTCTACCATGCGGTATTCCCGTCAAACGGCGCACAGTCCCTTTTACTTCAGCTCGTAGCGCAGCTGGGTGTCATCCTGCTCCTTTTGCTCAGCGGCATCGAGGTGGACATCCCGCTCGTGCGCCGCAAGGCCGGCTCCGCTCCGCTGATTGCACTTGGGAGCGTGCTGGTCCCGTTTGTCGCAGGTTATGGACTGGCGCAAATCCTGCCCGCGTCCTTGATGGGTCACCCGGAGGCCCGTCCGGTGTTCGCACTCTTTCTCGCGACCGCCATGTCGATCTCCGCCATCCCGGTCATCGTGAAGATTCTCCTGGACATGAATCTGATGCGCCGCAACATCGGCCAATTGACGCTTGCGGCCGGTGTGATCAACGATGCGGTTGGCTGGTTCCTTTTGTCCATTGTCGCAGGATTTGCGACGGCGCGAGCCCTTCCTGTCGCCTCTCTGGCCATATCCATTCTGGGAACACTACTTTATGCTGTGTTTTCGTTCACTATTGGATACCGGATCATCCGGTCATTCATTCGCTTTGTCGATGATCATTTTGGCGACGGAAATGCCACCCTGGCGGCCGTTTTCGTCGTGGGACTGGCAGGCGCCGCAGTGACGCAGGCCCTGCATGTGGAGGCGTTTCTGGGCGCATTTATAATCGGTGTTCAGTTGTCCCGCCTGCCGCGCGTACAAAGAGCGGCGCGCGAACAACTGGAGACGATGACGCTGGGCATTTTCGCGCCGGTCTTTTTTGCCGCCGCAGGGCTCAAGGTCGATTTGCCCCTTCTTTTCACTCCTCCCCTGTTGAGCACTCTCATCATGGTGGTGCTTGTCGCCAGTCTGGGAAAATTTTTAGGAACCTACATGGGTGCGCGGTGGGTGGGCATGCCAAAGTGGACCGCCATTGCGTTGGGCTCCGGAATGAACGCGCGCGGCGCCGTGGAAATCATCGTCGCGACAGTCGGCCTTCAGATCGGCGTCCTGACGGTGTCGATGTACTCCATTATTGTTCTCATGGCCGTTGTCACGTCGATCATGGCGCCTCCGCTCCTGAAATGGGCGTTGAAACACTCGCCGGCAGACCCCGAGGAGGAGGAGCGGCTGAGACAGGAAGTCCGGCAGGATCGCAGCTTTCTGTACGGTATACAGAAAATGCTCGTACCCATCCGGGACGGCCGTTATGCCATGATTGCCGCGCAAGTCGCCGGCCACCTCGCGGCTGAGCGCGGGCTTGAGGCTACCGCGCTGCATATCCGGTCCGCCAATGAAAAGCCCCGCGAGACGCGGAACCTCTCCGTACCGCCGGTTGCAGTTTCGTCACAGGTGACATGGCATATGCGAGACAGCCTGGATACAGGCGGAGTGGCAAAAGCAATTCTGGAAGAGTCCGCGAAAGACTACGATCTTCTGATCTTGGGCGCACCGGCGCGTCAGAAGCAAGCTGGACTGTTCGGTCAGGTCGTGGACGATATTGTACAAAATGCTCCGTGTCCCGCCTGGGTGTGGCGGATGACGCACCAGATGATGTCCGGTATTGATCCAAAGCGAATTCTGTTACCGACGACAGGTACACTTGGAGATCAACGAGTGGCAGAATTGGCCTTGGCTCTCGCCCGGGGTACCGAGGCCGTAATTATTGTTCTGCACATCGTCGATGCGCACCCGTTGTCGGATCCGTTCGGCGCCGGGCTGGGGGAACAGTTGAACAGGAAGACAGCCCGTGCGGATGCGGCGACGCTGTTTGTAGAGACCTTGGCCAAAGACCTGGATGTGTCCATCGAACGAAAGGTGGGGTATGCGCGGGGGAATACCGGCGAAGCAATCGCCGCCTTCGCGGTGGAACAAGACTGCGATCTCATTCTGATGCATGCGCAGCGACGTTTTTCGGACGGGGAACTGTACTGCGGGAATACCCTGGAGCAGGTGCTTCACGTGAGCAACAGGCCTGTCGCCGTCTTGTTCGGTCCGTCTCTTACCTCATAGCTTGTTGGCCGGCGGCCCCTGCCCGATGCGGCAGGGGTGGAATTTCCCGCGCCATTATTCTGTACCATTATATATTGACATTCATTATAGTTTGATCTAATATATCGTTTAGTGATATATCGATATATGATATATGGCGTGCAAGTAGAGGAGGGACGATCGTGGAAGCGGGCAGGGACACGGTTCCGCTGACGGAGGCGTTCTACTACATTCTCGTCGCGTTGTGGGCGGGACCGTCCCACGGTTACGGGATCATGCAGGATGTGGAGAAAATGAGCCGGGGCAGAGTGTCGATCGGGGCGGGAACACTGTACACCGCACTCAACACACTGGTGAAAAAACATCTGATCGCGGCGGCGGATGTCGACCGGACCGCCGATTCGCGCCGGAAGATGTACGCCATCACGGAGCATGGACGGCAGACGCTGCTGGCGGAGATGGATCGGCTGGAACTGTTGCTGCAAAACGGCAGGCACGCAATCAACCGGAAGGGAAGTGTGGGCCATGAGCGGACAGAGTGAACAAAAACGGCTCAATCTCTGGTTTGTCTGGAATTACGAACGGGAACAGCAACGCCTCGACCGCCTGTCCGCCGCAGGACTGCATTTGACAAAACCGGGCAAGTTTTGGAGTTCATACGCCAGAGACGCCGCCGGGCGATTCACATACCGGCTGGACTATCAGACGGCTTTGCAAAACGCGCCCGCGCGCAGGGATTACCTTGACTTGTATCAGGACGCCGGCTGGACGCACATCGGAGATTGTCTGCATTGGCGCTACTTCCGGCGGGAGTGGTCGCCGGACAAGCCGGCCGAGATCTATACGGACCGGGAATCCCTGAAATGGCAGTACAAAAGAATCCGGCGCGTGCTGGGCGTGCTGTTCATTGCAGAACTGCCCCTTCTCCTGATCAACACCATCAACCTGCTGGCGCAGCCGGGCAGGCACCACTTCCGGCCTGTCACCGCGACCGCCGTCGTACTGCTCACCGCGGTGGTGCTGCTGATCGGATACGGGTTTCTGACCATGACGCGAAAAATACGCAACATCGACAACGGATAGCCCGGTTTCGGCGAAGGATCGCCAGACTCCGGCGATGGACAGCCCGGCTTCGGCGAAGGATCGCCAGACTCCGGCGATGGACAGCCCGGCTTCGGCGAAGGATCGCCAGACTCCGGCGATGGACAGCCTGGTTTCTGCTCGAACGTGCCTGCCCGGCAGTTTACACCTTCGACTCGCCTGCGTTCGCAACCCCTTCTCTGGGGACATGGGATAAACCAAATTTCGGCAGGCGTGTTACAGTACCTAACGTGTTTGACTGAAGCCTCAAACACGTTAGGTAGGATTGGGGCGCCTGCTGTGCGGACTTTATCCCATGTCCCCTAGTGGTCGGCTTGCAAAATTCCGATCCAATCATGTTTCGGAATTCACTTGTGAATTCCGAACTTCTTCAGAAACAGAATTTTGGAAACGGCCTACTGGCCCACGACAAAGGCGGAGGAGCGTTCGCTCAGTTCCTGCGCCTGACCGGAAACCTCGCCGCTGGCCGCCGTGATCTCCTCCAGTGCGGCAGTCTGCTGCTCCGTCGTCGAGAACACGATCGACATCCGGCCAGATACGTCAAGAGACAGTTCCTTCAAATGGACCGTCATCGATTCCAGCGTTTGCACGCCTTCCGTCAAAGCGTTCGCCGATTCGTCGACCTGCCCGCCGGCTGCTTCGAGGCGCTGCGCGGCAGTCGCAATGCTCGCAAACGCCTGTTCGACATCCGCCATGCTGCCGGCTCCCTGTTTCATGAGTCGCATCTGTTCTTCCGCCGCGCCTTGCGAAGCCAGCGCGTCGCGTTGCATCTCCCGCACCAGAACCGCAATCTCGGCGGCGGCCTTCCTCGCGCTTTCCGCAAGATCGCGCACTTCATCCGCCACGACCGCAAACCCGCGCCCGTGTTCGCCCGCGCGAGCCGCCTCGATGGCCGCGTTTAACGCCAGCAGGTTCGTCTGTTCGGAAACCTCGTTGATCAGATCCACGATGGCCGCCACTTCCTGTGAACGAGACGCCAGCGCGCGCGCCCTCACGCTATTGTCCTCCGCCCCGCGGTAAATAGTGTTCATCTGAACGATGGCTCCGGCGACAGCCTGTGTGCCTGTCTGTCTGTGCCGTCCGAGCAATTGGATCCCTTCCGCCGTGACGCGGCTGCTTTCCGACGCGCGGTCGATAAGCTGAACAAAGCCGGTCAACTGTTCCGCCATCGCCTCGGTTTCCTCCGCCTGCTCGCGCGCGGACGCCGCGACGCGCTCCGCCGTCTGCGCGAGATCCGTGGCCGCGCCGGCGACTTCCCCGGTGGTCGCGGCAAGTTCCTGCGAGGTGGCGGACAGCCCGCTTGCCGCGCGAAAAAGCCCCGAGATGAGTTCTCCGACGGATTCCTGCATGGCGGTGAACGCGGCGGTCAGTTGAGCGGTCTCACGGCTGCTCGCCGCCTGGATGCGGGTGACGGTGAAATCGCCCCGCGCCATGGCGTGGGCAACCTCGATCAAGCGCTTGATCGACCTGCCGACCAACTCCGACAGAACGTATCCAAGCACGACCGCCAGCGCGATTGACAGGATCAGCCCTGTGGTTCTCACGGCGGCGGCGCGGGAAATATCCGCCGCGAGCGCCTGCGTGGCGGTGGCGGTCGCCTTTTGAATACTGCGCGTCATCTGTTCGAGCGGCAAGAGCGTCGAGTGCAGCGGCATCGCCAGAAACGTCTGCACGGCCATCGCCGGATTGGCGTTGTTCACGTAAGAAAACGCCTGGAAGTTCGCTATCTCGTACGATTTCCAGTCCGCCGTGAACGCCTGGAGACTCTTCTCGTATCCCGCCCGCTGCGCGGGCGGAGCGGCGGACACCAGCTCGCCCAGTTTTCCCAGGTCCGCTTTGATCTCATTCAGATTCTGCTGGTAAGCGTTCAGGTAGATCTGGTTGGATCCGGTTTTTGCCATCAGATACCTGGCTTCATTGTCATCCGCGCTGCGCACGATGTAGTTGAGCGTCTGGATCATGGTCAACATCGGCTCGTTCCGTTGCGCGATCGCCAGCGCGCGCGCGTTGGCGATGCCGAGCTGCCATGCGGAAATTTCAGACGCCGCGAAAAACAGCAGAACCACCACGGCGTACCCGCCCAGCAAAAGGGCGCGCAGCGGCGTCCGTTTCAGCCAGTTTTCCATTCATACGGCCACCTTTTAGAAGTTGTTCAAACAGGGCGCAGAACTCACCGGCGCATTGCCGCGTCATCGCCAGAAATGCTCCCTCGCGTACCAAAAACGTACGCTCGGGGACATGGGATTAAACCAATTCCGGCAGGCGCGTTACAGTACATTTAGTGTCCGATTAGAGCCTCGGGCACTAAATGTGGGACCATCGCGACTGCAAAGAAGATTTTATCCCATGTCCCGTTGCACTGCGTGGGTCAACCCTGCCCCCTTTTTGAACAGGCTCTTTTATGACGGTTAGTGACCGGCCGATTCTCCGCTCACAACCGGATGATGATATAATATGTCCCGCGTCTCTCATTATCTGCCTTTCTCATTTTCAGTTTACCAGATTTGCTCAGTCCGTTTCAAGAGGTTGTTCAAAAAGGGGATCAGGCTCTTCAACTCCATCTGGCGCTGTTTTTTCTCCCAGCACCGGCTCCAGATACGCCAGCAGCAACCGCTTGATCTCGCGGGCCACATAGCCCTGCACCGCGCCGTTTTCATCCGTGGCCAGAGGCAGCAGGGCTTCCACCGCGTGTACGCTGACAAGGACGCATACGTTCCTTCGCTCATCCGGAAGGCCCGGCCGACGCGCCGCGAAGAGCGCGTGCACCCGGCCGATCACTTCCGCGCGCACTTTTGCGACGGCCTCGTTCATGCGAAACGGCACCGGAATCGAGCAGAACAGCGCCTGGAACGCCCGGTTGCGCGAATTGTACTCGATCAACGGATCAATCAGCCTGTCCACCATTTGCGCGAGCGGCTGTTCGCGCGACAGGCGGGAAAACAGGTCATCGTACAAAGCCCGGATCGTCTCGTGATAGCGAACGGCCAGCGCGTGCACCAAGGCTTCTTTGTTTGGGAAAAATTGATAGATCGATCCGATCGAAATACCGGCGCGGGCTGCGACCGCGTTGGTCGTGAATTGTTCATAGCCGGATTGCGCCAATTCCTGCTCCGCTGCTTCAAGAATCAGCGCCACTCTCCGGCGCCCCCGTTCACCCTGGGGAGTGCGTCGCACGGCATCATCGACCACTGCTGGACACCTCCGCTTGACAAAGATGAGCAATAGCTCACATAATGGCCGCAAGACATATGAGCAGTTACTCACATCTCAATTATATACAGCCCGTCATTGCACTGCAATATCCCCAAGGAGGCCATCGCATGGCGCAAGCCTACGCCCGTCTCATTCACCGTTTCCGCTGGCTTGTTGTCGCAATCTGGCTGGCGGCCGTCGTCGCCTCGTCACTCTGGCTGCCGAATCTCGGCAGCGTCGTGGCGCAACATTCAGGAAACTTCCTCCCGTCCAACTCCAGCGTGAACACCGCCCAACAATGGCTGAATCGCGTCGATCCCGCACAGGCTTCGGCGAGTTCCGCTGTGGTCGCCATCCATGGCGCAGGCGGACTGACACCCGGCCAGCAGAACTATTTTCGCGCGAAACTGGCTTACATAGACGCGCACAAAGCACTCTTCGGCGTCGGCAATGTGCAGGACCCGTTCAATACACCGTCCGCGCTGGCGTCGTCTTTTCGCAGCAAAGACAACACCACCGAGGTGGCGCTCATCGACCTGCCCCGGTCGGACATGTCCAAAGCCACGAAAGACGCGATCCGCCGCCTGCAATCCGCCTTCCGGTCGCCGCCGTCCGGATTGCGCGTCTACCTGACAGGCGACGCGCCGATCCAGCAGCAGGAACTGCAGATTTCTCAGGCGGGCGTCAAAAAGACCGCTCTTGTCACCGTCGCGCTCGTGCTGCTCATCTTGCTGCTCGTCTTCCGGTCGCTGCTCGCTCCGCTCCTGACCCTGATGGCAATCGGGCTGTCTTTCCTGATCTCGTCCGGCATCGTGGCGTGGCTGGCGCAGCGCGGCCTGCCGTCGTCGACCTTCACGCAGACCTTCCTGATCGCCGTGCTGTTCGGCGCCGGCACAGACTACTCGGTCATCATGCTGAACCGCTTCCGGGAGGAATTGACAAAAACGCAGGACACCGCGCCGGCGCTCGCCAACTCCCTCAAGGCAGTCGGCAAAACGATGGTATTCAGCGCGTCGACCGTTCTGCTGTCCTTCGCAATCCTCTACTTCGCCCGTTTTGGCCTGTACCGGAGCGCGGTGGGCGTCTCGGTCGGCATCGGCGTCACACTGCTGGCCTGCCTCAGTCTCGTGCCGTCCCTGATGTCCATCTTCGGCCGCAGCCTCTATTGGCCCAGGCGTCCCGTCCACGGCGCCGCCCACAAACCCTCGCGCCTGTGGCGCTTCACGGGGGGAATGGCGGTCCGCAAACCGTGGTGGATCATGCTCGCATTGCTGGTGGTCCTTACCCCCGTTGGACTGCAATTCACAAACCGCCGGACATTCGATCCACTGTCCGATATCCCTTACGCATCCTCGGCCGTCGGCTTCCACATCGTTTCCAGAGCGTTCGGCCCAGGGAACGCCCTGCCGATGCAACTGGTCCTGCACACAGCGGACAACCTGCGGACACCGCGAGGAATGGCTGCGATCGCAGGGATTTCCTCCGCCGTCGCAAGCCTTCCGGCCGTCGCAAAAGTGATGAGCGCGACTCAGCCGACCGGCAAACCGGTTGCCGGCTTCACACTGGCCCACCAGGACCGGCAAGCGGCCGGCGGCATCGCAGGCATTGACACCGGCTTAGGCAAGCTGGCCGATCGGCTCACTTCGTCGGGAACAGCGCTGACCGCCGGATCGGCGCATGTGCGGGAACTCGCCGGCGGCGCAGGCCAACTGTCCGCCGGCCTGCGGCAACTGGCTTCCGGCGGCGCCGCGTTGGCGCACCATACGGCGCAATTCTCGCAAGGCGCGCAACAACTCGGCAAGAAAAACGACACGCTGGCGCGCGGTCTGGCCAGCCTGAGCCAGGGGTCCGGACAGACAGCGCAGGGCGGCGCGGCGCTCGCCGCAGGCATCGGGCGCGCCGGCGCGGGAGCGGCGGGTATTGCCAAAGGCGCGCAACAACTCGCACAATCCCAGCAACAACTGGCCAAACTCGCGCAAACATTGGCAAACGCGCTTGCCGCCTGGGCGAAGGCGCATCCGCAAGACGCGGCGAACCCGCAGTGGCGGCAGATTGAAACCATGGCCATGACGAACAGCGGCGGCAGCGCGCGGATGGCCGGAGCAGGCGCCGGGCTTTCCAAAGACGCGTCCGGCCTCTCAAACGGCATGACAAAACTGGGCGCGGCGGCCGGGCGGTTGACGGGCGGCCTGCAGCGCCTGGCCTCCGGTATCGGCCGCGCGCAAAATGGCGCGCGGCAACTGGCCGCGGGATCGGACACGCTGGCGTCGGGCGCGCAAAAACTCGCTTCCGGCGCGACGGCGCTCTCCTCCGCCGCCGGCCGGCTGGCGACTGGCGGAAACCGGGTAGCGCAGGGCGCCGGAACCATGGCGACCGAGTACGGCACTCTCGCAAGCGGCATGGCCAGGGCAGGGGCGGGAGCGCGCTCGCTGCAATCCGGCGCGACGCGGGTGCACAGCTTTTTGAACAGCGCAGGATCGGCCGCATCCCAGGGCAATCCCGGCTTCTACCTGCCCGCGGACACGCTGCGGAACAATGCCGCCTTGCAAAAATCGCTCACGGCCTACGTGTCGCCCGGCGGGCATACGGCAAGGTTCACGGTGCTCCTCAACGACAATGCATTCTCCATGAAGGCGATCAACAGCCTTCCCGGCATCATGCAGGCCGCAAAGCTCGCCCTGCGCAACAGTCCACTGCCGGGCGGCTCCATTCTGGCCGCCGGCACAACGCCCATCCAGACGGCCCTGAATCAAATCTCAAGCCAGGATTTCACCCATTCGGTTCTCCTCATCCTGCTGACCATTTTTCTGCTGCTCGCGGTGATGCTGCGTTCCCTGCTCACACCGCTCTACATCCTGGCGTCGCTGTCCGGAGCCTATTTTGTCACGATGGGGCTGCTGCAGATGGTGGCGCAAGACGTGCTGCACAAAACCGGGCTGAGCTGGACCGTGCCGTTTTTCGCTTTCCTGCTGCTCGTCGCGCTTGGCGTGGACTACAGCATCTTCCTGCTTGCGCGCTTTGAGGAGGAACTGCGCGACGGCGGCCGCCCGCAGCCCGCCGAGGCGATCCACAAGGCGATGGGCCACATGGGCAATGTGATCCTCTCGGCCGCGGTCATCATGGCCGGAACATTCGGATCCATGACCGTAACCGGAGTGACCTCCCTCGTCGAGATCGGCATCGCCGTCGTGATAGGACTGCTCCTGTACACGACGGTCATGCTCGGGTTGTTCGTCCCGGCGGCATCGGCTGTCATCGGCGACGGGCACTTCTGGCCGTTCGCCGGCCGGCGCCGCGAACCGGTCGCCGGTCAGATGGACTCATCCGGTATCTCCGCCGGGCGCGCGTAAAAGAGCGCCCGGCAATCCGGTGCTTCGCCCATCGCCTGCAACACGGTTTCCAGCGGCTGTGCGAACACGTACGGATAGTCCACTTCGCCCAGTTCCGGACGGATGTCGTACGCCAGCCGCTCTTTCTCCGGCGGCAATGTGAACTCCGAATGGACACCGGGCTTGTCGCCGCGCGGGTCCAACCGCACCCAGCTCCCCAATTCATTAAAATATACGGCGTTCAGGCCGTGCAGCGCGTACCCCGACGCAGGCGTCCCTTTTCTTGTGACGCGCTGGTAGCAGAATCCCGTCGCGATGCCCAATCCGCGCAGGAGCGCGGCAAGCAGGTGCGACTTGGCAAAGCAGATACCCTCCCGCCGCTCGGCGACTTCCGACGCGCGGATGGTGATCAGCTCGCTGTCTGTGTCAAAAGAGTGGGAAACCTGGTCACGGACGTATTCAAACGCCAGTTTTGCGCGGATTTCATCGGCGTCTGCACGTTCCCGGATCGCCGCGATGACCGAGGCCACGGCCGGATGACTGAAATTGACCACCGCCGTCTGTTCCAGATATGCGCCGTCGCCTGCCTGCTCCACGA
>JAJZZT010000036.1 GCA_021797415.1 Bacillota bacterium | reverse complement strand
ACGGTTCCGGGAGGTGGAGAGCCATGACGAAAGAGCAAGTTTACGAGATTGTCCAGACATTTTCCATCGCTTTTCCGAACGCGTCACTGCCGCCAGAGACCATCGTGCTTTACTGCGACATGCTAGCCGATTTGCCATATGACGCGGCAAAAACGGCAGTCATGAAGATCATCAAAACAGCCAAATTCTTCCCGACGATCGCGGAAATCCGCGAAGCCACACTCCGCCAGATGCCAGGCGTAAACCCGCCGACGCCACCGGAGGCTTGGGCGAATGTCGCCGACCAGTTGCAGCAATGCGGGACGTGGCACACACCGGCATTCGCACACCCACTCATCGCACAGGCTGTCCGCACCATGGGCTGGTACGACTTGTGCCGCTCCGAGAATCCTATGACGGACCGCGCTCACTTCCTGCGCATCTACGGGGATTTGCGTGACGCGGCGTGGCGTACTGCACTCTCTGCGCTACCCGCACCCGGCTGGAGGGCACTACCGTGAGCGAGCAAGACGGCCTTCAGGTGTCCGAGTTCGCGCTCGCCGCAGGATTGTTCCAAGACCCAAGCCTGATCCGCATCTACGGTCCACGGCTGGAGCAAGATTCCTTCGCCACACCGCTGTGCGGTCGCCTGTGGCAGTGGGCCAAGGACTTCGCCGACGCAGACACGCCGTTTGACTTGGTGACGGTGTGGGAGGCGCACAAGAAAGCGTTGCACGACCTCGGTGACATGGACATGTTGGTGCGCGTGCAGAATAGTTTTTACTCCGCCGCGCTGGCTGACCGCTATGTGAGCGCCGTCGAGCAAGAGTCATCCCGGCGCAAATTGCTTGCCGTCGCCAACCGCATCCAAGCCAGTCTCCAAGACCCGTATGCTTCCGTACCGGACCTATGGGCGGAGATCGAGGGTCAGGTCATGGGGCTGCGGCCGACCGACAAGACATCATCCCCGACGCGTCGCATGGAGCGCTTGCTGGCGTGGTATGACTCGGTCGAGACGCGCTACAAGAGCCAAGGCAAACTCACGGGCATCGACACCGGATTCCCGGCGATCAACCGGCTCACAAACGGATTGCAGCGCAGTGACCTGATTCTCATCGGAGCGCGAACGAGCGTGGGAAAGTCGGCGCTTGCCATCCAACTGGCGGTCAACGCGAATCGCAAGGGCAGCAAAGTGGCGATATTTTCCCTTGAAATGGGCGATCAACAGGTGTACGACCGAGCGGCGTCGGCGATTGCGGGCATTGATTACGGGCGCTTCCGAACAGGCCAATTCGACGATCGCGACTGGTCGGGAATCACGATGGCGATGGCGGAGATGGAGTCGCTGACCATCATCGACGACAGGGACATGACATCGCACGATATCGCGGCGCACATGCGGCAACTCAAGCATTCCGAGGGGCTGGACTTGGCCATCGTGGACTACGCCAATCTGATCCAAGAGGACTCGATGCTCGGCGATGTCACAGGAGAGAAATTCAAGCGCATCACGCAGACCCTGAGATTCGCCGCCAAACAGTGTGACTGTGCACTCGTGGTTGTCGCACAAATCAACCGGGCGGTCGAGCAACGGCAGAATAAGCGCCCGCTCCTGAGCGACCTGAGCGACAGCAAGGCCCTTGAGGATGCGGCGGATGTCGTGATGTTGCTCTACCGCGACGACTACTACGATGCGGAATCCGCGCGCAAAAACATCATGGATGTCCACATCGCCAAGCAACGCAACGGACCGACGGGGATGGTGGAATTGGTGTATCTGCGGAATCGACAGAGTCTCGTGAGTCTAGAACGCGATTAAACCACAGACTGGGGGCGATGAGGTGACCCGCTGCAGCACGTGCCAGCGAGAGTTGCCGGAGTCGGAGTTTTACAGCAACAAGGCGCGGGCGGGCGGCCTGCACAACGTCTGTATCGAATGCACGGCCGAATATCACCGTCGTTATGTGTCGCTTGACGCGCCCGTGCATCGCGGATATACACACATGCTCGGAGAGTGTCTCGCCGCCAAACCACCAAGATCGGACGGGACCTACGAGCGAGTCTACCAGGCGCTGGCCTATTGGATCGCGGAGCGGTCCTTGACGCCCGCACAAGCGGAGGCTGTCTACTTGCACGCAGTTGAGATGTTCTCGTTTCAAGAAATCGCGGCGTTCGTGGGACTCACACATTCGACGGTGCAATATCACTACAATGCCGCTATCGGTCGGCTTCGATCGAAGTACGAGCAGGAGGGGGCGGAGATGTATGGCTCTTAGGATGCTGTCCCTCTTTTCCGGCGGCGTGGATGGCCTGTCGATCGCCGCAGAGTGGCACGGCATCGAACCCGTAGGTTTCTGCGAGATTGAGCCGAAAGCACGCGAGATGCTGCGCAAGCACTGGCCGGATCAACCGATATGGGAGGATGTGCAGGATGTCACAGCCGACACTCTTCGATCTTCCGGGATTGGACGAATTGACATCATCACAGGCGGAATTCCCTGCCAACCCTACTCGGTCGCAGGGAAGCAACTCGGAGCTGACGACCCACGAGCACTCTGGCCGCAGATGCATCGCATTATTGGATTCGTCCGACCCGCTTATGTGGTTGTGGAAAACGTTGCTGGTTTCGTCGCAATGGCACTCGACGGCGTGTTATCTGACCTGGAAGGACTCGGTTACACCGGAGGGGCGGTTGTATTTCCGGCTTGTGCCCAGGATGCGCCCCACAGACGAGATCGTTTGTTCGTTGTGGCCTACGCCGCGAGCCATCTACGGTGAACATCCCGGCATGACAGACAGGAAACATCTGACAGGTGCGGCACAACTCTGGCCGACCGCCAGCGCATCAGACGCCACGCGCGGTGATTGCGAATCCGAACGCAACCGTCGCAGTCCGCACTTGGTGTCCGCTGTCAAGATGTGGCCAACGCCCCGAGCGGGAGATGGCGACCACGGAGGGCCGAACAGCCGAGACAGCAAGGGCAAACCTGCGTTATCGGCCGCGGTCGCGATGTGGCCCACACCAAAATCAAGAGACTTCAGAAGCGCTTCTGGCGATGCTGGATTTCAGAGAGATTCTCCAGACCTGAATGTGTCGGTTCATATGTGGAGCACTCCCGCTGCGAACGACGCAAAGAACGCCACGCTGCCACCCGCATCCGAGCATTGGGACAGCCTGCCAGGGGATCTGAAGCGGTCGGGTGCGAAGGGAAGCCTGAATCCCGCGTGGGTCGAGATGTTGCAAGGTGTTCCCATCGGATGGACCGACATTGATACGCCAGAAACAGAAGCCGAACGTCAGCGGCAGCCCGCGCCATGGCCCGCATACCTAGGCCAGCCGCAATACGAGGATGAGCCTCCGAGGGTAGCGCAAGGCGTGAAGAACCGCGTAGCCCGGCTCAAGGCACTGGGCAACGCCGTCGTACCGGCTCAAGCCGCGCCGATATTCGCGGCCATCGCAGCACACGCACAAGCAAGGGAGGAATCACGCGCATGAACGATGACGCGAAGTTGCCAGACGGAAAGACATGTGGATATTGTGACTGGTATTCCCGGTGCAAATGGCTCTTCGGATGCGACTCCAGCAATACCACGTGCGATTGGGCACCAAGTCGATTTTCGGAGAAAGCGAAGACCACAGCGGGGCGAGATGATTCGCGCCAAAGCGAATGAGGGAGGAATCCACATGACCGCAGACCTCATGGACGCGCGCCGCATCGCCACCATCCGCCGCCTTTATTTTGGCAGCGACAGCGAGGAGTATCACGCCGCACTTGATCGTATCGCCGAGATCGAGAAGACTTCGCGCCGACCGTCGCCGGAGGAAGTCGGAAGGATCTACATCAGCGGAGCCATGACCGGGCATCCCGACTTCAACCGCCCGGCCTTCTACAACGCCGAGGCCGCGCTGTACTTGCAAGGCTATCGCAACGTCGCCAATCCTGCACGCATCGAGGGAGACGACGCCAAGCCGTGGGACTGGTGGATGCGACACGCACTAGAGATGCTGCTGACCTGTCAGACCATCGTCATGCTGCCGGGATGGGTGGACAGCCGTGGCGCGATGCTGGAGCATCACATCGCGCGGAAACTGGATATGCGGGTGTACGAGTGGATTGGCGGGGAACTGGAGTCGAACGACTTGCCATTCTGAGGGGGACTGATGATGACCGCCTTATCGCTCGCTCTGTGCAGTGTACTGAGCTTCACCTACCCACCGTTCGCGCCACACCTCAAGCCACCGCCGATTGTGCGTGTGCACCGTTCGCGCCGCGTCATCCGGCGACCGTGCGTGTCGATCCGCTGCACGATGCGTCGAGCCATCCGCCTGACGCACGCGCCGACAAACTGGTTGCAACCGCTGCTGTGGCTGGCGTGGCGGGAGAGTCGCGATAATCCGCGTGCTGTAGCGTACGAAGGGACGGCTGGTGGGTATGCGGAGGGCCTCATGCAGATGCTGCCGAGCACATTTGCGGCGCATGCGTTGCCGGGGATGGTGGATATATGGAGTCCGCTAGACAACGCAGCGGCAAGCATCCGTTACATCCAGACGCGATACGGCTATCCGTGGAATATCCCGGGGTTGGAGACGCAGAGTTACGGGGGTTACTGATGCTTTTGCGGAGGCAGTAACCCGCGAGCGACAAGCGCCTCGGACAGCAACTGATTGACCGCGTTGCCGAAGCTGCGGTTCTCGCGTTCGGACAGCGCGAGGATGAGTTCGCGGAGTTGAGCGTCAAATAGCACGGATGTGCGGAACTTCGGTTCTGTAGCGCGATGGTTCGCCAATGTTGTCACCTCGCGGCAATCATAACACGCGAATAACATGTGTGCAATGGTATGCAAAGAGGTGCAACTATGTTATACTATATGCAAGGGAGGATGACGGCGAATGAACGATACACAGCAGGAGCGCAAGGAAGCATTAGACAAGATCGACGAGCATAATCCCTACGTGACGCAATACACACCAGAGATTATCTGTCCCTATTGCGGCCATGAGCATGGAGATTCATGGGAATACGGAGGCGGTGGAGAGGATACGGACACCGCGATCTGTGATGAGTGTGACCGGGAATTCGAGTGGTCGCGCTTTATCATTACGGAGTATTCGACGAAGCGGATCGGAGGCGACGAATGATGGACATCGACGACCTGTACGACTTGCACAGCGATATCCAAGACCTGCGAGCGGCGAAGAAAGAGTCTACGTCGCAAGTTATGCGCGTGCTGGCCGATTTCGCCCTCTCTATAGAACGCCACGAAGAGGTTCTGGGATGGGCAATCAGCCGCATCACCGAACTCGAAGCGCCAGACGAAGCACCGATGACGTATGCGCAAGCGTGGCAACGAGCGGAGGAAGAATTGGAGAGTAGAGCGGTGTCCGTCTACCAAAGAAGAGTTTTCCTTCGTCGGTTTACGGTGATTGAGGGAACCGAGTACAACGTTCGATTTTACACGCGCGGGATTAAGACCACCTGTGTATTGGTCAGTGCCGATGGTCGCGTTCGGCGTGTAGGCCGTTCCTGGTGTGGGCCAGACGACATCTACCATCAAGCGGTCGGAAAGTTGATCGCTTTTCATAGGGCGTTGGCCGAAGAGGTCCCTGCATGGTTACTGCACATTAAACAGCCAGGAGGCGACGACGAATGAACATCCGCGAGAAGGCGCAGAAGATCATAGACGCACGCACCGCCGCCACGCAGGCGCCAATCAGATCCGAAGGGATCGGGAGCGAAGGGTACAACCTGTACGCGGATGTACGCGACAGTTATCCCGATGTCGTTGAGCGATTGGGTTTTAGCGGCCGCATCGGCGAGATTCGCGGCAGCGAGGATTGGGCGCAGTTGCGCGGGAATGCCGAGTATATCGAGGCCGCTTGGAATGGTGCGGATGAGATCGCCCGCAAGCTGATCGGGGCACTAGACACGATTCAAGCGATGTGCGACGCAGCCGATCGGTATGAAGCCCATGCGCGCGCACATCCAGAGCGAGATCACGCATTAGCATGGGCGAATGGGGCTGACAACGCAGTGACGGCAGGGAGATTGTTTCTAGCGAGGTTGGATGAGAAGGGGGATGGCGAGGAATGAGCAGAACGATCAAGTTTCGCGCATGGCTGATTGATAAACGCCGAATGCTCAATTGGGATGAATTAACCTCCAGCGAGGAATGGTCCGAGACTCGTTTTATTTTCGCGGGCCAAGTGTCCAATTCGTCGCCGGTAATGCAGTGGACGGGATTCCGCGACAGCAAGGATGTGGAAATCTACGAGGGTGACATCGTTCGACTCGCCAATGACCTCGGGGATGTCGACGTCGGCACGGTGGAGTGGGACGGCCGATACGGCGAATGGGTTATAGCGGGAGCCGACGATATACTCGGTTACGCACTCGAAGGCTATCGCGTGGATGTTATCGGTAACCGGTGGGAAAATCCTGAGTTGATGCAGGAGGCTGACGAAGATGGAAATGTTCCTACTTGAGTGTGCGGACTGCCGTTGCAAATACGCCATCGACAACGAGCGGTTTGAGATACACAACGATGAACCGTGGTGTCCGATGTGTCATTCGGCGGAGTCCAGAGATTTGAGCGTGGTGACGGTGGAAGGAGATGAAGCAGATGGCGAAGTTTCGTAGACGCACCGCGACTATCGAAGCCATGCAGTTCAACGGACTCGATAGTTATCTCGCAATCGTCGCATGGATGAAAGAGTGTGGCGATACGCACGCGTTGGCCGACGAGGTCAAATATTTAACTCCTCTCATGCTATTGCAGACGATGGAGGGAACGATGGCGGCGAATCCGGGGGACTGGATCATTCGCGGCGAAGTGGATTTTTATCCTTGCAAGCCTGACATCTTCGCGGCAACCTATGAGCCTGTAGAGGGGGATGAAAACGATGGCTGACTTTGATTACGGAAATAAACTACCGAACGGCCAACATGAGCATCATCCGGTCAAGCAAGAAGGCAACTACGTCGCTCCGATTCGCAATTCATACATCCATGAGACGTGCAACGGCAAGACGCTGTTCGGCGACAGCATCGCAGAGACTTACGCGAAGCATCCGAAGTATTACGGCCGCACCTTTTGCTCCAAATGCGGCGATTACTTCTCTGTCTCGCAGTTCAGGTGGGCGGCTGATGGCGTGGCAATCGGTGAGTTAGGCGGCGAACCCGGCGCAGACTTGCGCGAAGAGTGGCCGAAATACGCGAGATAGGGAGTGGTTATGATGGCTGAGCACGTCCTGAAAATATGGACTGAATACTTCGAGGCAGTGTCCAGCGGCGCAAAGACGGTCGAACTGCGCAACGATGACCGGGGTTTCGCGGTAGGCGACACGCTGGTATTGCGCGAGTGGCAACCATCTACCGAAGAGATTATGGACACGATGCAAGGGAAGTTGGTCGACGGCACGACAGGCCGTGAGTGTCGCGTCATTGTCACACACATCACGCGAGGGGAATCGTGGCTGCAACCGGGCGTCGTAGCGCTGTCGATACGGACGCAGGCGAGCGCTGACCGTCTGGCGGCGCTGGAGCGGCTGCATGACGCCTGCCGACTTCGCGAACAGGCCATAAACTACCTCGTTGAAAATCACGGAATGCCAAAGAGCGAAGAGAAATCTTCCGTGTTATCTCAGCTGGAGCTTTCTCACGAATCCATCGAAGACACACTTGCAGAGATCAAGCGAATGGAGGATGACGCGGAATGAAGATCCAGTCTATCTGCATTCCCTCGTTCCACGATGGCGAAGACTACTTTTACCGTGTTGGTTTCGGCGGAGTCACAGAGATTCGCGACACATCACCAACCGATACGGACCGCCACTATGACGTCTATAGGGACGGGAAACCCTTCGCGTCGCTGGAGAATTGTCCGGTGATTATCATGTGGGCAGAGGATGGTGACGCGGAATGAATTGGTGGGCATTCTTCGGAGCACTCGGTTTTCTGCTCATAGGTTTCGGCATGTTCGTCGGAATGCTTCATGTGGCCGCGCGCTGGAAATGGACAGCGCCCATATTCATTGCGCTTATCATCATCGGTGCGGCGGTCTTCCTTGGTCTGACGACGCATACCGGAGCACACCCATGACGCGCCGCTTCGCACGACTGCTGTGGTGGATGATCGACAGACTGCCAGAGGGAGAGTGGACGGGATGACTGACTCCGACGATAAACTGCCCGATAAACTCGTGCAGATCGACGCGCTCCGCGTCAACCGGAACACCAAACTGCACTGCTCCTGCGCCGATCCTTCTTTTGAGGTGGATCCACGTAACCAGACGGTGCAATGCACGAAATGTGGCGCGTTCATCAGTCCGTTTTCTGCGTTGATCTGGATTGCCGACAAGGCCAGCAAACTGAACGGACAGTTGGAACGGTTGTACGAACAGAGGAAAGAACTGCGCGCCTACAGGCCGCATCTGGTGGCTATTAAAAAGCTAGAGCAGGGCTATCGCGGGCGCAAGATGCTGCCATGTTGCCCGCGCTGTAATCAGGCTTTCTACTTGGAAGATATCACAGGATGGGTCAATGCGAAGTTTGCGAAAGGGAGGGATTAGCGGCGATGATTGATCCGCAGGATGTGCAAGATTGGCTGGATGCACCGGGAAGCGAGTATGAAGCAGGGGCAATCGAACGCTTCGAGAAAGTTTGTAAGGAGTGGAAGGTGATGCGAGACACGTTGCTGTATATCGCTTCCTTCGAGCGCACATCCCTCCAACATTGCGACATCAACGTGAACGAATTGGGCGAAGAAGCGCGCGAAGCTCTGGGGATGACTCAAGAAGAAGTCGTGGCGGCGCAGGATTCGATTGAGGAAGAAGGTGACGAGGATGACTGACGACGAACACCAGGCAGTTGCCGAGATCCGCGCCAAGGTCGCGAAGCACGAGAAGATATTCGCACCAGAGGTTGAATGGCTTCTCACGATCGTCGACCGCCAAGCGCAGGAGATCGCGAGCCTGACAGAGCGCGTCGACCGCTATCGGACGGCGCTCTACGACAACGAATGCCTGATCGCCGACATGCAGGGCGACTGCACATGCGGCGCATGGGAGCGGGAGGACGACGATGAAGCAGACCCCATTCCGTTGCCGCCGGAGCTTGAAGCGATGCCGGATATTCAGGGATTCATTATCGTACAAAAAGTTGGCCACGAGGCCACTCACTATTGGTGGGAGCCGATTAGCGGCAAACGCGTCGAGATAAACGGGATTGTTGCCATTCTGCACGAAAACGAATGGTGGCGACTCACCGATCTTGTATCGGGAGTCGCACTGGGCAGCGACGATGATCCAGTAGCGTTGATCCAGAGCGTACGCGAAAAACTCGACGATAAAGTGGTCGAAAGGATCCGCAAACAGCAGGCCGAACATCGCGCCAAGATGCCGCCGAACGAAGAGTTGGACGCGATTATCGCGAGGGAGGTGGGAATGTGACTGACGAAGAGTGGCTGGCAGAAGAAGAGATCAATCGGCTGCAAGTTCAGGCGCATGAGAAGGACACTGAGATTCAGCGTCTGCGCGAGATCGAGTCGGCGGCGCGGTGGTATCGGGAGAACGAAGAGTACGCATGGGAGAACGAGTATGGACTGAATGGCGACGACTTGGACAGACTTGATGCGGCGCGCGAGAAACTCGACAGATTGCTGGAGAGCAAGCCATGACTCACCACATCACAGACCGCGAACTTGCGACGATGGCCTGTATGCAACTCTCTCGCCTGATTGAGAAGGGAATACAGGCGGACGACTGCAAGCGAGAATGGCGCAGACGATGGCGGGCAGAATGGCCGCAAGAGGGGAGACGGAGGAATGGACTACAATCCAGAGATGGAACGGGCGACGGAACGGGCAATGGAGCGCAGGCTGAATTGGGCGCACCGCTTGGAAACGCAGCAACCCGAACGCTTCTGTTGGGCGAGTCTCACATCGAGCTTCAGTGACCTTCACACCGCCGAGCACGAAGTGGGCCAATGCCGAGAGGATGCACGCCATTGCGGCAGTTGCTGGTGCGGAAAATGGGAATCAACCGAAGACGGCAATGTTCGGCTGAGCAAGCCATGACCGCCCGCCTGATCCTGCCGCTGCCGCCTAGCATCAACCGCTCGCACCGCAACGTGACCGTGCAAAAACGCATCCGCACACCAGAGACGGTCACGTACATGCGCGAAGCAGGATGGCTCGCAAAGTCATGGGCGCAGCAGAGTCACTGGTGCATCCCTCCGCCGCAACAGAAGGTGGTCATGCGCGTCTGGTACTGGTGGCCGAACGCCAGGCGGCAGGATACGCACAGAAGCATTTGGATGGGTTTCCAGGGAAGGAGATGTGGGGTGATGAAATACATTGCATGGTCGGAAGAAGAAATCGAATATCTCAAGGCCAATCACAAAACTAAGAATCATACGGAAATTGCAGTTGTGCTTAACAGGACAGCGAGAGCCGTCCGAAACAAATGCCACTATCTAGGATTTAGAAAACTAAATCCCGAATGGACCCAGGATGAGGACGATCTGCTGCGCGAACTATACGGACGGTACTCGGAACGAGGGTTTCTTGATTCAGTTGCAAAAGAATTCGGCCGCACGCGATATGCCGTTTGTATCAGAGCGGCAAAGTTAGGATTGACTCAACGGGATAGAACGCCATTAAGGTCAACAACATTGGCTTGCATGAATTCGCCTCGGCGGTTTGAGGGAACGCGCAACGGCTTGGGGGCATCGACACATGGAGGAAAGCGCGCCGATCTAGGCATCTACGTTCGCTCAACTTGGGAAGCAAATTACGCGCGCTATCTCAATTGGCTGTGTGAACGCGGAGAAATATCTAAATGGGAGTATGAAGCCGAAGAGTTCGAGTTCGAGAAAATAAAGCGTGGAACTCGTTATTACCTTCCTGACTTCAAAGTCACGAATAAGGATGGAACCTTGGAATATCACGAGGTTAAAGGATATATGACAGCCCAAGCACGCACGGCGTTGAATCGCATGGCCCGGTATTTTCCTGAGGTTAGAATTATCCTTATCGACGGTCCGATATACAAGGACATACGGAACAAGATCGGGCGTTTGATCCCACATTGGGAAGATCCTCCCCACCAATCGCGCGACATCATATGGACAAAGGAGAAGGAGAAGATACTTGCGGATATGTGGAGCAGAGGGGTTCACGCATCAAAAATAGCTTCAGAATTAGGGCTTTCAAGAAACGCCATTGCTGTTCGGGCACATCGCATCGGAGCAATGCGGCCAAAGAATCGTAAGGGGTGGCATCCTTGATTGACTACGCGATAGACCGCGAGCGACCGCGTGTGGAGATCGAGTTGGAGGAGATGAGCGAGGATGCGTAAACCGCAAGTCGGAGAGACTGTCTACCTCACGCGGCGGTCGAGCGAAGTGGTGGCGTGCGAAGTGAAACGCGTTGGCCGGAAATATTTCTAC
>JAJZZT010000229.1 GCA_021797415.1 Bacillota bacterium | reverse complement strand
GCGGCAACTCCGGGCCGCAGGCGTCAGCGCGGCCGCCGGCATGGTAAAATGGTTCGTACCCCAGAGTTCATATGTCCGGCGTTCGCGAAGGAGAGATATGGATGGCCGATAGAATCTATAATTTCAACCCTGGCCCCGCAGCCCTTCCTCTGGATGTTCTGGAGGAGGCGCGAGACAACTTTGTCCAGTATCAGGGACAGGGGATCTCCCTCATGGAGATGTCGCACCGCGGCAAGGTTGTCGAGGCGATCAACGAGGAAGCGCAAAACCTGCTGCTCGATCTGCTGGGTCTTGTGCAGGGGTATCACGTGCTGTTCATGGGCGGAGGCGCGAGCACGCAGTTTGCCCTGGTTCCCTTGAATTTCATGAATCAGGGAAAGACGGCCGGCTACGTGCTGAGTGGCAATTTCGCGGAAAAGGCGTTCGATGAGGCGAAGCACCTCGGAGACTCGTCCGTGGCCGCCACCTCGAAGGGTGCAAACTGGTCGCGCATTCCTGCTCAGGAGGAGATCGCGCTGTCCCCCGACGCGGCGTACCTGCACATCACGGTCAATAACACCATTGAAGGTTCGCAATACAGCGACCTGCCGGACACACACGGCGTCCCGCTGATCGGCGACATGACAAGCGACATCCTCAGCCGCGAGCGAGACATGTCCAAGTTTGCGCTGGTCTACGCCGGCGCCCAAAAGAACCTGGGACCCGCGGGAGTCACGGCGGTGGTGGTGCAGGATGAATTCTTGAAGTCGGGCGCCGATCACATCCCGACGATCCTGCGCTACGCGACATTCGCGAAGAACAAGTCCCTGTACAATACGCCCCCGGTGCACTCGATCTACATGCTGAACCTCGTGCTCAAGTGGACGCAGCGACAGGGCGGCGTCCGGCAACTGGAACGGCTCAACAGGGAAAAGGCAGGCGTCATCTACGACGCCATTGATACCAGCGGCGGCTTCTATCAGGGATTGGTCGAAAAGCCTTACCGGTCCATCATGAACGTCACCTGGCGGATGCCGAGCGTTGAACTTGAGAAGCGGTTCGTCCAGGAATCGGTCCAGAATGGCTTTGAAGGACTGGGCGGACACCGCAGCGTGGGCGGACTGCGCGCATCGGCTTACAATGCGGTGCCGCACAAGGCCTGCACGGCCCTGGCCGACTTCATGAAGGACTTCCAGCGGCGCAACGGCTGACTTCGGACTGCGGCGTGAAAGCGGCGTACGACGGACAAAGGGACTGCAGCGGGCATTCGCCGCAGCGGGGACGCCGGCTCAGGCACAGCGAGTGGCCGAGCGCGTCGATGAGAGCGTGGTACTGGTTGTACAGGCCGACGTCGACCGGCAGATGACGCATGAAAAAATCGCGCAGTTCGTCGTACGTCGCCTTCTCCCGCGTCACACCGAGGCGAAAAAAGATGCGCCGCGTATACGAGTCGATCACAAAGGACGGCTGGTGCGCGGCGTACAGCACGATGTCGGCGGCGGTCTCCGGGCCGATGCCCCAAACGGTGAGCAGACGCGCGCGCAGTTCAGGCGCGGGCAGCGCCCCTTTTTCCATATAATAGTTTTTCTATTTGTCGTTTTCGATGAACCTCCGCGCTTTTTCGCATTATTTGGCCGGAAAACGATTCCTCCCTTCACTCGTAACCCTGGTCTGACAGGCCTTCCCGAACAACGCCATTAGCTCGTGGAGTTGCGAACCAAGGACAGGAGGCGGTGCGCCGCGATGGATGTGGGACAGAATGTGGGACAAGCATATCTGGATAGTGCGATAGAGAATTTCAGAAAAATGAAAAGAACAGCAGAAGACGCCATGGACCAGTTGCAACTCGGTGAACTGCACTGGGCGCCACATGGGGAGTGCAACAGTACCGCGCGAATTGTCAAACACATGGCGGGGAATATGGTGTCTCGCTGGACGGACTTCCTGACGTCCGACGGCGAGAAACCGACGCGCGACCGGGACGGAGAATTCGAGGGCGGATACGCATCCCGCGAACAGCTCCTGACGGAGTGGAACCTGGGGTGGGAACGGCTGTTTGGCGCGGTGGAGGCACTGACGCCGGACGACCTGCTGCGAACGGTGTATATCCGGACTGAGCCGCACACGGTCATTCAGGCGGTGGAAAGACAGATATCCCATCTGGCGGGCCATGTTGGGCAGATCGTCTATCTCGCCAAGCAGATCCGGAATTCCGATTGGCAGACATTGAGCATTCCGCGCGGCCAGTCGAAGGCGTATCTGGAAGGCATGGCGGAACGTTTTAGGCGAGACCATAGTTCACGTTGACATTGCCAGTTGCTTTTTCTCTCGACGAGCGTCGAAGCAGAATCCGGTGAACCCACCGCGCCACCTGGTTGGGTGTCGGCGGCGCTTTTTCATTTATTTATATTCCGTTTCCCGCTGAGCAGAGTAGTGGTCAGAAGTATTGTTCCAAATGACCGAGGCAACAGTGGTCTATAATTTGCAACCTGATTGTTGGAGGCATTTTGATGGCATACGATTGGCTGAAGCGATTTCTGGGCGACGAAAAAAGTGCATGGATTTATTCAATCGGAATTTTTGCGGCCATTCATCTCCTAATGTAGCAACTTTTTGAACAGGATCTTAATCAAGCTCATAATACTTCGTACATGCATTCACGGTATGACATGGGCTGCCGATGGTCTGTAACTCTTCCGTGCGTGATATCGTCTACCATTTATCCACCCGACGAACACCCAACAAACCAGGAGTGTGTGATTAGCCCGGGAAAGAAAGGGGATGAATTTTCAAATCGTGAAGAAGGATACGATGAGGTGGATCGCGACAGCCATCATGACAGGTACGTCCCTATCCGGGTGTGGGGTGTCTCCCCAGAGAACAATTTCCGCTCCTGCGCCTAGCCGCACAACTAACCCCGGAACCAGTGTGTCTATCAACACACCTGCGGTAACACGCGCTTCCCACGTCGTAATCACCTCTTTTCAATTTGTGAACCGCAATCAAGGCTGGGCTGTCGGCTATCAGCACGGCCATACCGGGCAAATCGCCACGATGTGGAAGACGGATGACGCGGGATCGACCTGGATCTCAACACATCTTACCGGAATATCCCCGGAATACATCCACATGGAGAACACCAAGCGGGGATGGCTTGTTGGCCTGTCCACCTTGCATTCTTCCCAACACGCCGTCCTGTTCGAGACTCCAAACGGAGGACGCTCCTGGAAATTCGAGCGTACGTTCCAATTGCCGTCCGGTTTGAGTACAGAACAGATCAGAAGCTCGTTATCCAACGCCGCAATGTGTTTCCCAACGAATCGCTTCGGATGGCTGACCATTCAAGGACGACTGTATCACACAAGCGATGGAGGTAATATCTGGAATCTCGCATCCCAACCGGGCATCATATTACACATCAGCTCGATCTCTCACAATGTCATGGCTATCGGATTCAGCCGCATTTGGGCATGGGATAATCGACATCACACGTGGGTGTCCCGCTATACCTTGCCGCAAAACCTGCAACAAGCTTTTTACGGAATCCGGAACCCGCATACATTGTCCGCCTATTTGCCCAGGAATCAGATCACATTCTCATCGTCCCGGACCGGGTACGCCATATTCATCTCGCCCAACGGCTCGATGCAAGGTCAGGATTACCTGATTGTGCGTTCACAGGACGGCGGGCATTCCTGGCGTACCATCGGCGGTTCTTTCGTCGACAACCCAAAAGACCGCGAAAACACAAGGGAACTCCCCGCCGGTTACATCAATGCGATGGATGCGGTTCCCGGTGGGGAGGTGTTTGTCGGCATGGTTCTCCCCTTTCCCTATCCAATGCTTGGAATGATGTCATCGAATCTTGCGTGGTCGTGGATCAGCGATGGACTTCACGCGCCCGCGGGATGGAGGAAAGGGACGCTAAACGCCATGCAGTGGCTGACTTCCAGCGCCGGGTGGGTGATTGTGCAAGATCCTGCCGGTGAAGATATCATGCTGCGGACCCACGGGAAGAGGGACTATTGGGTGGATATCACGCCCCGCTAGTCCCTCTTTTTCTTCAAGGGTATTTTCACGATTCCCCTGGTCGTTCAACTGGGAATAGATACACGGGCCCTGGTCTTTTCATTCTGTTTATTGACAATATGGGGTATCTTATTGCAATCTGTTTAATGGATATGACAACGATCTCACGTGGGGGGAGAAGCGTGTACAAAAAGTTCTTGGGGCGCGGCATGGTCGCTGTCGCCATGATTATAGCGGCCGTCATGACACCGTCTTTGCAGGCTTACGCCGCAGTTTCAGGGATCTGGGCCGGGGAACAGATCACAGTTACATTTACACTGCCGCCATTAACCAACCTCAATTGGACGCCGGCCCTCGGCAACACGGGTGCGCAGGTCGAGGAAATTGCGAACATCGGACATGGAATGACGAACGGACTCGCGACAATCTCATCCGTTGACCTCATCCAGGCTTCGACCAACACGTTCGTCGCAACTTTCACGGTTCCCGCGCCGGAGTATGGCACCTTATGGTCGGATGTTTCCTTTGCGCTGAATCTCCCGAACCAGAACGACCCATCACTCGGTTACGTATCAGGTGGAGATTCGACGGGCACCTACAACTACATCACGCCGCCGCCCGTGGGTCAGTTGCCGGAAGTCCCCTATGCGGCTGCATTTCCTGTTATCGGACTCTTGACCTACGGTGTCGTACGCTGGCGCAGAAGGGACTGCTCACAAACTTAGCAAGATCCTGTTATGGAAGGTATGCAAATCCCCCCAGATAGTGAGTCGCATAGTGGGCGTCAGGCAGTCCCCCACCTGCCATACCGGTGGGGGCTGTTGTGCTTTAGATCAGGAACTGGGGCGCACGGTGCTCGGCAGCTTATCATGGGGCTATCTGTGAATCCCTGTATGGACAGGTTCGTGATGGCCAAGCTCGACCATACAACGAAATCCGAGCGGCTCGAACATTTGTCGGCTTCGTTGGTTGTAGCGATGGCATCATCAATGTTTCCCCTCCTTTCCCACCTGAATTTCATACCAATGAATCAGATCTTCCCTTGTTTCCTGTGACACGCAGTGACCGTGATCGTACAGGCGTTTCGTGACATCCGCCCCACCCGAGCGAAACACGTCGATGCTGCGATCGGCCCACTGCACGGGAAAGACGGCATCCGCTGTACCATGCGCGATGAACACCGACATGCCGTGCAGAGGCTGCGGCACAAATTCGTCCGTGACAAATCCGGGAACGTATCCACTGAGCGCCGCAAGACCGCGAATGCGTCCTCCCAACTGCAATCCGAGGGTCATGGCGAGAATCGCTCCTTGACTGAATCCTGCAAGAAACACGCGATTTAGATCAATGGGGTATTTGTTTGCAATGTCGTGAATAGTCGCGTTCACTCGTGCAACCGCATCGTCAAACGTTTGGCGATGCGGTTTCCCATAGCCCTGGATGGTAAAATAAGAAAACCCGGACGATTGCAACAGATAGCCCCTGAGCCCAAAGACGTAGCTTGTCGCCTCCATCCCGTCCACCACACTCAAAATACTGCGCTCATCACTGCCCATGCCGTGCATGCAGAGCAGGGCAGGATAGGACTGCCCCACTCCCTGCTCCAGGGGACTGCGCATTTTGTAAGAGAGAGACTTATTCATGCGTAAGTCCTCCTGTCTGTCGTTTGGCTTAACCGTACAGAACAAATTGGCCCGGACCGGGAAGGACCAAGGTGACGGCGACCGCGATCAGAACAAAATTGTACTCGAAGCCGTTGGCAGTGATCCAATAGCCGTTCTTTCCCGTCACCGTGAAGATGGCCACAAGCATGGGGATGACGATCAGTGCTGCCGCAACGGGCATAAGAATCCCTACTCCCAGTAAAATACCGCCCGCCGCTTCGCTGAGTCCTGCAAGAAAGGCCATGAGCACACCGGGCCGTACACCGATCGACTCCAACCACCCGCCCGTTCCTTTCAATCCATAGCCTCCGAACCACCCGAACAGTTTCTGCGTTCCGTGCCCGACCATGGTCAACCCGACGATGATGCGGATCACCAACAAACCTGCGCTCAGCATGATGCAATCCTCCCTTTTTCGATATTCGTGGTATTACTCTCCGCCGGCATTCTTATAAGCATCTTTCTCGTGGACACCGTTGCCCTGAATGAGAATGCCTGCAGTCGTGAAATATCAGGCCAGGATCCGATACGCCGCGCGCCAGTTGTACTGGTGACGTTGCGAAACCTGGATCAACAAAACGGACATGTGTTCGAGCGTGCGCGCCGCGGCAAGGGAACCCGCATCAATCGCCATAAAAGGCAGTGAGTCCACCAGTTTCACCACGGCCTGCTTCGCGTATTCATCATCTCCCGCCACAAAGACGGTGCTTTGTTGTCCATCGAACACCGGGTTATGAAATACGGAGGCCAGCGTGTTTTTAAACGCCCCCACGACGCGGGACTCCGGCAATTGTTGCGCCGTCAGTTCAGCGGCGGACGTTCCAGGTGACGTGGTCAGTCCATCGAACGAAGCATTCAGTGGATTGGAGATGTCAATCACAATCTTCCCCGCCACATGCGGCCGCAGTTCCCGAAGTGTCGCGTTGTCCTGCTCAAATGGGATGGCCAAGATAACTGCATCCACGTTGCGAACGGCATCCGTGTTACCAAGTCCGATTACGCCACGTCCCACTTCTTCGGCCACTTGCACCGCACGGGACGCATCCCGCGATCCCAAATGAACGGCATACCCCGCTTCATTCAAGACTTTGGCGAGGCCGTGCCCCATATTTCCTGTTCCAATGACAGCAATCGTCTGCATCTGAATCCCTCCTGATGGATGGTTGTGAATGTGAACGATTCTTACTTCCGAAGTACGTTTCGAAATCACCTCCGTTCCGGAGCCATTCCGCCACGATGGCGAAGCACTGAGTTCGGTGCGGAACGGATCGATTAGGCACATGGTGACTTATTAATAATAAGCAACAATTGAAAAATAAGTCATCCAACAAAGAGAACTATAGAATAGTTACTTATCTTTTGTCAATCACTATTATAAAATAAGTACGGAAAGAGAGGGAAGCCTTATGAAGAACGTGAAGATGTGTCCGAAATTTGAAGCATTAATGGGCTTCAAGCGCCAGGTTTGTTTCGGCGGTGAAGAAGGGGGACGAGGCGGCGGGGTGTCGCCTTGACGCGGCACAGGTTCGATTCCTGTCTGCCATATCAGGACGAGCATTTACGGTTCATGGTCGATTTGCGCTTTCCCTTTGATAACAACCAAGACGAGCGTGACATCCGGATGGTGAAACTCCTGCAAAAAATCAGCGGTTCGTTCGCACTCTGCTCAGCGTCAAACGATTCGCGGATATTCGCAGCTACCTATCGACCGCGCATAAGCATGGGGTGTCAACTCTCCAAGTCATTCAACAAGCGTTATGAGGGGAACTCTGGATTCCGTTGCAGGGCGGAACATAACCCAGGGTCACGTCCGACCAAAATCGGCTGACCGCGAAGGGGTTAACCGATTTTGACGTGTCCTCCGACGGGCGCCTGAGCCGTTGCCATTAATTCAATCTTAACACAATGTTCACCATACATTTACAGGTCACAGTTACACTATTAATAGGTTCCGTTGTGTAAATAAAGAAATAAATTTCCAACGAGGAGGGAACGTAACCCATGGACCATGACACATCAGGCAACGTGATCGATCAGATGCTTCAACCGTTGGAAGAAACAGGGCTTCAGCGCTTTCATTTTCGCACTTGGCTAACAGCGGGGATGGGATTCTTCACCGACGCGTACGACCTGTTTATCATTGGGGTTGTGACTACGATCTTGACCCCCCTTTGGCACTTATCCACGTTGGATCTTATGCTATTGAATAGCTCGGCGCTCTTTGCCGCTGTTTTGGGAGCACTCATTTTTGGCCGACTCATGGACCGACTGGGACGAAAGGCCGTCTACGGGATTGAGGCGATGCTGCTCACGTTTGGCGCGCTCTTGTCCGCCTTTTCGACAAACTTCTGGATGCTGTTTCTCCTGCGCTTTATTGTGGGGATGGGCGTCGGAGGCGACTATCCCATGAGCGGTGTGATTATGAGCGAATACTCAAACCGAAAGCGCCGTGGCTTTTTGGTCAATTCCGTGTTCGCCATGCAAGGATTCGGCCTGTTGGTCGGCCCCCTGGTGGCCGTGATTCTGCTCAGCACCGGGGTGCCGGACGCCATAGCGTGGCGGTTTATGCTAGGCTTGGGCGCGATTCCGGCGGGTGTGGTCATCTACTTGCGCCGCAAGATCGCGGAAACGCCCCATTTCACGCTTGGGGTGCGGGGCGATGTGGCCGGGACGACCCAGATCGTTCAACAACTGACGGGCGCACAAGTGTCCGCCACGGGTCAAGTGGCCAAACTTCGGGATTCCGCATCGGTTCTGTTTACCAATCGGGGGTTTTTGCTCACTTTGATCGGAACGGCGTTTTCATGGATGTTTCTGGACATGGCGTTCTATGGCAATAGTGTGTCATCGGGGTTGGTGATGAACGCGTTGCAACCAAATGGCACGCCACTATCGCATACGCTCATCTCATTTTGGATCTTTCTTATCGCGGCGGCTCCCGGTTACTGGGTGTCAGCACTCACGGTGGATCGCCTGGGCCGTCGGTTTATCCAAGTACTGGGCTTTATCGTGATGGCAATTGCCTACGCGGTGCTGTGGTTGGCACCCGGCATTGTGAACGTTCCCCTCGTCTTCCTCCTCGTATACGCGGTGAGCTATTTCTTCATTGAATTTGGACCCAACAGCACGACTTTTGTCTTTCCCTCAGAAGTATTTCCGGTTACCGTCCGGGGCATCGGGTTCGGCATCTCCGCGTCGGCAGGGAAATTCGGCGCCGCAGTGGCCGCATTTTTGTTTCCCGTACTTCTGATTCAGCTAAAACTGCCGGGGACCATGGGACTGCTATCCGGCATTTCCGTCTTAGGTGCCCTGTTGACGTTGATCGCGCTGCGGGAACCGAAAGGAAAGACGTTACGAGAAGCATCCCAGGAATACTTAGTGGAAGAATCCACGTGATCGATGGGAAGCGACCGTGTCGCGTCGGTCGGCCCCTTGTCGTAGTGTGGGGTAGACCGACGCATCTTGGAATCCTGTGACAGGCTGTTCCAAAGTGTCGGAGGGTTGCCGCAACTGCTATGCAGAGCGCGTGTCCCATTGCTTTGGCACGACCAGCAAGCCTTGGACAGCGCCGAACGCAGCCGAGAATGTGAAACTGCATCCGAAGCGGTTAGATCAGCCGATCCGGTGGCGCAAGTCTCGTAGGATTTTCGTCAATTCGATGCCGGATCTGTTCCATGAGCAGGTGCCGGATGAGTTTATCTGGGGGTATTTGCCGTGATGGCCGAAGCAAATTGGCTCACGTTTCAGGTCCTGACCAAGAGACCTCAGTGAATGTTGGAGGCTGTGAATAGGCTGGTTCTCGACTTTGATGGCGCGGTGTTCAATGGTCACAAGGTCACATGGCCACTGCCTAAGTCTGGATCGGAGTATCGATCGAAGACCAGCGAGCAGCGGACGAACGGATACCACTCTTGCTACAGATACCAGCAGCGGTTCGTTTCCTGTCATGCGAGCCACTGCTTGGGTCGGTGGATCTGAGTCAGTGGATCGGAACGTACTACTGTTCGTCGTGTGGATATCACGGTTTCGATGGTATATCGGAAGATCATTAAATCGCACCCAGGATGGTGCGATTTGCCGTTTCGGCTTACGGCGACACGAATTTACTAACGAATCGCCCGTAACCTTCTCGCATGTGATTTCGTCTACAATGCATTAAACGCATTGAAGAGTGAAATTCGTCTTCAAAAGTAGGTGATCTGCATTGGGAAAACGGCCCAACATCTTAGCGGGAGTTTTGGCAGGTATCCTCATATCGGGTTTCTTTGTATCATGGATTCATCCAGTGACACACGCGACTTCCGCTTCCCAAAAAGGAGCAGCGCCAAAAAGCACGAAGATCCATGCAGCAACTCCGTCTCCGGCAACTTCAACACGGTCTCCGGCAACTCCGTCTCCAGCAATGTCGACTTCCCAAGTACAAAGCCTGTATTCGGCGATAGCCAGTGTACCAACCACGCCGACTGCTTTTGTGAATGCATATATGCGGGCGCTGGGCACAGGGTCTGGACTTTACGCAAGAGCTTATTTAGGGAAGAATCTCTTAGGACAAATCCCAGTTTTTGTCGGACCGACACCCGACGAGAGTGTTTGGCATCCGTGGATCACTAGTTGGAAAATTTTATCGCACGGCACCGGGTTAAAGGTATTCAGTGTAGTTTCTCATGGCCGGGTGTTTAAGGCTTATGATACCGCAAATTACTATACCGTCATGGTGTACGGTTCCATCGCCTCCGGTGTGCTATTTCGGGACAAATTGACTGTTTTAAGCTTAGATGTTGCTAACCCTGGCGCCGACAACCCACCTTATGCCATAAGCGCGCAGACGATCACTTGGTTGCACCCCCGTTACATTCATCATTTCTAGCGGAATCATCCCGTCGCCCGGTGTAACCTGAACCGGACGACGGGATGGATGTAACTACGCCAGCCACAACACATTTGCGTTCCGGGATTCACCTCGTCGAGGTCAACACACGGGGCTGTGTATGAGCCATCTGAAGCTAGGCAGATATTCGTCGGACAGTTCTCCGGATATTGCCAGGCGGCAATATGGCTTGTGCCGCAATCTGTGCTGTTGCAGTACCCACCGACGGGCGCACCGTTCCAAACACACACTTTTCGAATCATGGGATCTGCGACCAGCACCCACTTCATGGCTTCCTCCTGCCAATCATCGTCCATGACCAATGATGATTTGAGCGCGCAACTTGGCTGGATTTTTGCGGGGAAACTCGATTCCAAGGATCAGAAGAAGCATGCCATGCGGTTGCTCCATGCCGCAAAACCTATGACCGCCTCAATTTTTGTCCCCCGCCTCCCCTTCTGTGAAGGGAGGGTTTTCTTTGTATCGATATGAGAAGCGCGGTGATCACTACGCGATTTTTGCGAATGGACATGGGGATCAACACGGGATATGGAGCGCATCGACAAGAAAATGGACGCGTTCGAACAACCGCCGGCGCGCGCGAGATAAGTGCGAGATCAAGGCAATCAGACTTGGGGCCGAGCGCAAATCGGTCTAATGACAGAGGGGGGATCCGGGCGGGTCTATGATAATTACCTATATGCATTGAGCACGCCCCGGCGGCATACAGGAGGTTGCGCAATGGAGCATCCAAGCAAGGGATTCGCGCCGGAAGGCGGAGTGTGGGCCGTCGATGCGCGCGGACTTGTCAAGACGTTTGGTGATAACCGTGCGGTGGACGGCGTGGATCTGAGGGTGCGCGCCGGTACGGTGTACGGCGTGCTTGGCCCCAATGGGGCGGGGAAGACCACCACCATCAGCATGCTGGCCACCCT
>JAJZZT010000080.1 GCA_021797415.1 Bacillota bacterium | reverse complement strand
TCACGCTGACCTACTATCAATCCCCGGTTCACTATCGCAATGAAGTGATCGTCCTGATGTACCACGCGATCGACACGAGTCAAATACCGGGCGACGTCATAAAGCCGTCCGTCTTTGCGCAAGAACTGGCGCTCTTTCGCAAAGAACACTTCAATCCGATCTCGTTCGACCGCTTCTGCCAGTTCGTCAACAACGGCAAGCCGGTCCCGCCAAACGCCGTGCTCATCACGTTTGACAATGGCTACGAGAGTTTCTACCGCACAGCTTTTCCCCTGCTGCTCCATTATCACGAACCCGCCGTGCTGTTTCCGATCGTCAGTTGGCTGCAGCACCCGGGCAGACGCGGCATCTTCCACACTCTCACATGGCCGCAGGTGGAACAGATGCACAGCAGCGGTCTCATCGCCGTGCAATCACAGACTTACAACATGCATACCGGCGTGGCCGTCGGGCCCGGAGAAAGCGAGGCTTCAACAGTCGGCCGGATCTACAACCCCGCGACAGGCGCGAGCGAGACCACCGCGCAATATGACCATCGAGTGCTCACAGACCTCATCAAGGCGCGCACGCTGGTCGAACAGCAGTTGCACGAGCACGATGTCAACGCCCTCTCGTATCCCTTCGGCGACTATCAACCGAGCCTGATCCGGCTGTTGCACCAGGCGGGCTATCACTATCTGTTCACGGCAAAGCAGGGTTGGGGCGTTCTTAGCTCCACGAGCCCGAACACCCTGTTTCGCATCAATTCCGGCACGCCGAACATCACACCGCAAGGGCTCATGAGCACCATCACGTGGATCGCGCAGCTCACACACCAGAGCCCGGGCTGGACAGCGCCGAAACAGTTCATCCAGGTGTGGAAATACTGATGTGAAAATGCGGATCGCACAACGTCCAATGACCGCGTGAAACCCCCGACTTCTGCCGCCGTGTGGTTATGAACCGAAAGCGGTGAGCTTTGCCTCAGCCTGCGCATGCTGTCGCTCTTTTCGGGCGTGGTTGTGTGGTTATGAACCGGAAGCGGTGAGCTTTGCCTCGATGCGTTCCCGCCACGCGCGGTCTTCCTCATGCAGAGCGCGCAGTTCCGCCAGTTCCTCGGTGCGCTCGGCGTGCAGCGCGCGCAAATCCTCCAGTTCCTTCATGACCGCGTCGTGCGTCTCGCGCAAAATACCCTCCGTGCGGTCGCCCTGCTGATTACTCACGAACGCGAGAACCGGAAGGGCCACTCCCTGGAAAAAGATCGACACGACAAACAGCACCCATCCCTGCGCCCCGGTCGGCCGTTGCAGGAGCAGCGCCGCCGCGATCAGCAGGGTCAGCGTCCAGAACGTCCACATGGAGGATAACCCCAGCGCCATGTGCGCGGCGAGCCAGTCGTTAAACCGTGCAATCCTGCGCTCCCGCGCCGTCCGCCGCCCGACCGCGGCCAAAAATTTAACCGCCTTGCCACGAACGTCTCCCATCGGATCTCCCGAACCTCCCAAATCACCTGACCTCCGGATTGAACAGTTCCATGGTCCACACAATTCACGAGAAAAGCAATAGGGGAACCGTATTGTAAAACATCACAAGGGTCATTCGGACGTATAATAACCTTCCTCCATCCACCTCTTTACAAATTGTAAGGAAATATTATACTGTAAAGTATATAATAAATTCATTTGGGACATAAATAGATTTAACAAAGCAATGAAACTTACAGAGGCTTACAAAATCGCATGACATCCAGTTCCCGGAGGAATTCAATGTTAACAGGTAAATTTCGTCTCTCTCCAAATTGCTTCTTTAATCTCGATAGCCAAGTAATTGAGCGCAATGGACAAGAACTAGAACTGTCTGACATCGAATATCGAATCCTACTGGCACTGGTGCATCACGTGAATGAACCTATGACTACCAATGTCCTCATCGAGAGTATCTGGGGAACACAAATGATCGGGAAAAAAGAAAACTTATTCAATTGTATCCATCGTCTTCGAAATCACATCGGTGATCGACACCTCATCATGACACTTCACGGTTACGGTTATATGCTACACACCAAGTCGATCAAAACTGATGATATCAAATCTATATAAGTTGAACATGAGAATTTCCGATTGAGGAAGAAGGGTTCATCTGATCACCGCCGAATGTAAATGTATCCAATTGAGCGGCGGTGACACGAGATGGACGTAAAGGCAGCGGTCGAAGAGATTGAAGGGCATATTCGGCGCACGAACGATCGCAGGATGTACGAACGCCTGCAGGCGATTCACCTTTGGTTACTGCGGGTGCCGGTCAAACAAATCGCGGAGATGCTATGTCGTTCGGACAAGACCATTCGCGCCTACATTCGTGCCTACAAAGACAGCTGTTTCGATGGATTGGAGATCAGGCACGCCCCTGGGATGTCGTGTCGCCTGACGGTGCAACAACGGGATGCGTTGAAGCAAGTGATCATGAATCAAGTGCCCGCTGACGTGGGCTTTCCTGCGAAATTCAACTGGACTCTGCAGATCATTGCGCAGTACATCGAGAAGGCGTATGGTTTCCAGTATTCGTTGCGAGGGGTATCGAAACTCATGGAGCGGATGAATTTGAGCTACACCAGACCCACCTACACATTGGCGGCAGCCGACCCCGAGAAGCAGCAAGCGTTTGTCGAAGACACGTTTCCAGCGTTAAAAAGGGGCTGAATATGGCAAAATTCGTCATCTCTTGTTTGAAGATGAGAGCATGATCCGCGACGATCAAGCGATCCAGCGCACGTGTGGTTCGAAAAGGGAAAGCAACGTGTGGTCAAAACAACTGGGAAACATCGCGGTGTGAAGTTGCTGGCCACGGGGGACTGCTGCACAGGACAAGTAGTTTGGCAGGAAGATGAAGAGTACACGGCGGAGAAGTTTCTGACGTTTTTGAAAAAAGTCTTGGAGGCGTATCCGCCGGGCACGATTTCGATGATTCTGGACAATGCCCGAATCCATCACGCCAAGCTCCTGCAGGACTTCTTAATCGAAAACCAACGCTGACTCTCGTATTTCTGCCTCCGTACAGCCCTCAGCCCAACGTGGTCGAGGGCTGTGGAAGTGGCTCAAATCGGACGTCGTGAACAACGTCTTCTATACATACGGTCGCGGAGATTCGAAAGAACGTTCATGCCTTCATGGAGTCGATCATGAAAGACCGTTCGAGAATCATTGACCGCTTTTGCGTCCGCATGGAGTCGGGTGCCATTGTGGAAGATCTCTGAGTCAACTTATATAATTCATGAAATAATTGGTAGTATGTTCTCACTAGATATTATATCGTACACTTGTTTATGGAAGAACTGACGATTTAGTAACAAGTGGATTTATAAAAAGATAAATATTGACCATGCGAATGGAGGAACTTGATTATGAAAAGAAGATTGGGTATTCTTTCTTCATCCTTACTTTCTGCAACATTACTGTTCCCACAAGGATTTGCGTTTGCCTCTACACCTCAGACTGCTCAGAGTAATTTACAAAATCCATTAACGCCCAATCCAAATAGTGCTGCCGCAATTCAGTATGAACAACAGCATCATGCAAGTCACGCCGCTAAAGTTCGAGCACTTTTACAACTCGGATTATCACAGGCGGATGCAGAATTCTATGCCAGTGTAGACGATAAAATGGCGCAGTTAGAGGCAGAACATAAATCCATTAACTTGAATAATGTGACTGCCATGACACCACAACAAGAAGCGGCAAACCCAAACGGTCTCAGACAACAAGTGTTACAGTTAAATCCCGCGGCCATCAAAGCTACTTTAGAGTCGCCGATTTATACACGTGGAACAACAGACATGAATAAGATGATTGCACAAAACCCGAATCAAAATAAGTATGTTGTACAGTATCCTGATGGGAGTTCAATCACGGTCAGCGTCAATCCTGGTACCCTAGTATCCAATCAATCTACGGGTTCTGTTTCTCCCCAAGGTTATTCAGAGGCCATAGTAACCCAGCAATACACAAATGAAAACGGAACTTGGCAGAACGGAGGATATACTTGGCAGTATCAAGATGGTTCAAGTGTTGCAAGTCTCGGCGTCTTCGGAGTCCAATACTCCGTTAACAATGACAGAAGCTCCATTACCGGTTTTCAGACTGGGCAATCCGCCTACGGAATCGTACAAATTTCTAACGCAGCAGGAATAATTAACTATCCTAGTGGATACAGTGATCAAACCTATGCACAGGTAGAAAACCAGGTGCAATTTAGTGTTTCGGGCTCAATTGGTTTTACGGCATCATTCTGGTCACTCAGTATTAACTCGGGAATGTCGTGGACGCAGTATGCTATATTTAGAGTTTGGGGGAATGGATTGAAGCAGCAAATTGCCGCTCAGTACACATGATTTTATACCCCATGTCCTCGGCACGCCACTATCAGATGGTAGAAACACAGAGAGAGTATTTCCATGATAGACGCCCATGGTGCTGGCGCGCCACCATCGGCAGGATGAAAATTTGCAGGACAGGCGCCCGTCCTGCGTCTGGCGAGTTTATCGCCATGGCCAAGGATTGCTGGGCCGCCCGTATCCCTTTACTCGTCGCGAGTTTAGCGCCTTCGGCAAGATTTGCTGGGCCGGTGCCACGCCCTATGCCCTTTGCTCGGACACCGCTATCGCTAAACTCGCCGGGCATAGGGCGTGGCGACGGCTGGCACCGAAACCTCATTTTCAAGATAGATAGTACTCCGCAACCGATCTAAAGATCGGTTGCGGAGTCAACGACCCTTCGGGAGGAACTTATGAAGAAATGTGAACTTTCCAATGTGATATCATTCGTATCCATGGCTTTGGTGATTAGTTTAGTTTCTGGTTGTAGTACTAATTCGAAGATTGAATTGTCCAATAGTAATTTACAAGGATCCTCAATGGGTTTTTCGCAGGATAATTCACTGATTAACTATGATACATCTATAAGGAGGGTTTTAGTTAATGATGTTCATTCAAAGCTTCGAAATCTAACGATTGTATACAGTAAGGATTTTTCAAATGGATACATATCTCAATTCTTATTCAGCATCAACGGTAATAATTACGAAGGTGACGACTTCGCAATTCGGAAAAACAAAAGATGGCATATTGTTAATATCGCATATGGTCTAATCAATAAAAAGTATCCTTTTACGAGAATGGAATTAGGAGGGACATATAAAAAAGGTAATCAGTACATGATTATTTCGGGTGTCATAAATAATAGAAGTATAGCATATATCGACCTGGCATACATTGACGGTCTCCTGGTAAGGGTAATGAAAGCTAAAAATTCAGATGGACTATATACATATGCTTATGCCAGAACCGACTCCCAGATAGGGGTAAAATATATCTATGCATACGACAATATAGGAAAAAAAGTGTATGGCATTCAATGATATATTTGGAAAATATAGAAATATTTCAGTTATGTCTGCATTGTGTTTATTTGCTTGTGTTGCAATTCATCAATTTGCACTATATGCGCACGCAAACACGAGTTCGGCCGAATCAAAATATCAATCAATGTCTAACTATAGGAACGGGTTATATGGATGGCCAACAGATTTAATAAATGCGAAAGGTATATTCCCTTTTAAAGGTAATACCCCTCTGATCGCAGTCATTGACACGGGGGTCTCGGATTCAAACCCCTTCCTATTTAAAGGAATTATTAGAAATATACGCTTAGGAAAAAATAATTCAAGTTATTCAGCTTTACATGGCACTATGGTTATAGGAATAATTAATAGTAGAGGTAATGGATGGTCTAGTCCGGGCGGACTTTTGCCTTTTGCAAAAATACTTTCTATACAGGTTGGTGGACTTCGCGGAATTACTAATAATGAATTGGCTCGAGCAATAGTAATGGCCGTAAAAAAAGGGAGCAAAATTATTAATATCAGCCTGGGTTCAAAAGTATTCAGTTCTAAGTTAAATTCCTCAGTTGAATACGCATTATCACGAGGGGTAGTAATTGTAGCCGCAGCTGGTAACAATGGGTTATCCGTTAATGACTATCCGGCTGCGTTTGACGGGGTTATACCAGTATCGACACTTGGCCGTAACAGACAGCTAATCGATAATACGAATATCAATGCAAAAAAAAATATCGTAGCTCCCGGCGATCTACTACTAACAACAGCTCAAGGTAATTCAAGCCAAAACGCTATAGGCTGGTTATCCGGATCATCGGCGGCAACCCCCATTGTAACGAGTACTGTTGCATTGTTACTAAGCAAATTCCCATTATTGAATCCTAGACAAATCTACAACATTCTTATAAAGTCAAGTAATTCTATACACTATAATAGCGAACTTGTACATGTTCTCAATGTTAAGATGGCCATTCAAATATCACGATATTTATTAAAACAGAACAAAACAAATTATTCGGTAGATGTCGATAATCGACGTAAGAGTTGTGAAATAGACCGGATGAACCATGCAAAATAGTTCAACACACGCTCTTTATCCTTCCGCCTGTCAGGTAAAATTGGAGAAATACATACTGATCGAAGGAGATCGCCACATGGTGGACAGAGACGCCATTCCCGCTCCCAAAATTTCCACGCATCCGGTTGCGTCCCCGGAGAAAAGTGGCGCCGACCTGCTGTGCGAAGCGCTCGGGAAAGCCGGCGTAACGGTGGTTTTCGGCTATCCCGGCGGCGCTGTCCTGCCGATCTACGACGCCCTGTACAAGGCGGACATCCGACACATCCTCACCCGCCACGAACAGGGCGCCGTGCATGCGGCTGAGGGATACGCGCGCGTCACCGGAAAGCCGGGCGTCGTGCTTGTCACGTCCGGTCCCGGTGCAACCAACCTGGTGACGGGCATCGCCGACGCTTACATGGATTCCACGCCGCTCGTCATCCTGACCGGCCAGGTGACGACCGACAAGATCGGCAGCGACGCTTTCCAGGAAGCGGATACGCTCGGCATCATGACACCGATCACCAAACACAGCATGCAGGTACGCCGCGCTTCGGACATTTTGCAGGCTGTGGCCAACGCCTTTCACATCGCGGCAACAGGCCGCCCCGGTCCGGTGCTGCTCGATCTGCCGAAAGACATCACCTCGGCTCCGGCGACAGACCAGCAGGCGTCCGCATCTCCTGCGGGAGCGCACGACCTTTCGCAGGCCGCATCTTCCGCGATAGCGCACGACTTTCTGCAAGCCGCATCTCCTGCGGGAGCGCACGACTTTCTGCAAGCCGCCGAACCCGGCTACACGCTGCCGGGCGCGCCCGATCCCTGGATCATCCGCGCCATACGCGACGCCGTCGCCGGCGCACGGCAACCGCTGCTGCTGGTCGGCGGCGGCGTCATCAGCGCCGGAGCGTCCGCCCTGCTGCGTGAATTTGCTGAACGCGAACGCATCCCTGTCATCTGCACCTTGATGGGGCTTGGCGCATTCCCCGCTGACGATCCCCTGTTCACCGGCATGGTGGGCATGCACGGCACCTACGCGGCGAATCGCGCCGTCACCGAATGCGATGCGCTGATCGCGCTCGGCACACGCTTTTCCGATCGCGTCATGGGCAATCCGGCGCGGTTTGCGCCGCGTGCGCAAAAGATCCACATCGACATCGACGCGGCCGAAATCGGCAAGAACGTACCGGTCGACCTGTCGCTTGTCGCCGATGCCGCCGCCGCGCTGCGCGAACTGTTGCGCGAGCCTTGTTCTCCCCGCTCGACAGAATGGCTCGCCACCATCACGGACTGGAAAACCCATCATCCACTTCCGCTCATTGAAACGGCGCGCCTGTCGCCGCAGACCGTCATCCGCCTGCTGGCGGACGCAACGCAGGGCGGGGCGACCGTCGTAACCGATGTGGGACAGCACCAAATCTGGGCGGCGCATCTGTATCCGCAGAGTGTCCCGCGCCGCTGGGTATCGTCGGGCGGTCTCGGCACGATGGGCTTCGGCGTCCCCGCCGCTCTCGGGGCGCAGTTCGGCGCGCCGGATTCGCTCATCGTCTGCATCACCGGCGACGGCAGTGTGCAGATGAATCTGCAGGAATTCCAGACGATCGCGGAATACCGGCTGCCCGTGAAAATATGCATTTTGCGCAACGGCTATCTCGGCATGGTGCGGCAGTGGCAGCAGTTCTTCCATGGCAAACGGTATGCGGAAAGCCACATCTCGTCGCCCGATTTTGTGAAATTGGCAGGCGCATACGGCATGCTCGGCCTTCGCGCGGAAAACGCGAAAGAGGCGAGCGCCGCGATCGGCGAGGCGCTTTCGCACGACGGCCCCGTGGTGATTGACTTTGTGGTCACGGCGGAGGAAAACGTCTATCCGATGGTTCCCGCGGGCAAAGGGAACGACGAGATGATGCTGCGCGACTGAACCGCTATTCCCGGACGGTCGCCTTGGGCGTCCCGCGGCGCGCCGCCGACCGGGAACCCCCGTCCCCCGCGTCGTCCTGTCCCGTCCGCACGTCGCCGCGCAATCCGGACAGCACCGTCGCAACCGCCATGAGCGCCGCCATGACCCACAGCGCAATGCGCAGACCGTCGATGAAACCGCCAAGCGACGAGGCGGCTCCGCGCAAGCCGACCTCCGTGCCGGAGAAGATCGCCAGCATCGCCTGACGGGGGATGCTGCTTGTGATCAGGGGAATCGTAAATGCGATGCTCAGCATCATGCCGCTGTTTGTCGTGAGCGAGCGGATGCCGGACGCCTCGCCGCGGTAGGCGGGACCCGCCGAATTCATGACACTGCTCGTGTTGGGCGAATTGAACAGGCCCGATCCCGCGCCGACGACCGCCATCCAGACGGCCAGGCGCCAGTACGGCGTGCCGAGATTCATGTCGAACGCCAGCCCGACCAACCCTGCGAGGGTGAGAAAAAGTCCGCCTGTGGTTGGCCACGTGATGCCGATCCGGTCCGAGAGCCAACCGGAAAACGGGGAGGAGACGAGTATGCCCGCCGCCAGCGGGATCGACAGGATCCCCGCCTGCAACGCGTTGAATCCGCGTCCGCCCTGGAAGTAGAAAATCAGCATGAACATGACCGCCATGCGCACGATCGCGTTAAGGGTGGCCGACACCATGCCCATCGTGAAATCCCGTTTGCGAAAGAGCGGCAGGTGCAAAAGCGGTTGCGGATGCACGGCTTCAATCCGGATCCACAGCGGCAGCAGCACGGCAAAGGCGATGCCGCCGATCCATACGACAGGAGAGTTCCACGTCTCAATGGCGCCCCACGTCAAGGCCATGAGCAGACCCGTCACGCAGAGCAGGTAGGTTGCGATGCCCCAGCCGTCAAGACGGCGGGCGCGCTTCGCTCCCGCATCCCGGAACCCCATGACAAGCAGCGCCCACACCACGGCGAGCGCGCCGACCGGGACATTGAACCAGAACGTCCACGCCCATCCATAATCGGTGGCCAGCCATCCCCCGAGCACCGGTCCGACGATCTGCCCGATCGCGACGACCATGACGTTGACGCCGAGCGCCTTGCCCAGTTCCCGCCGCGGAAAAACCTCCGCGACAAGCGCCGTGCTGTTCGCCATCACCATGGCGCCTGACACACCCTGCAAAATGCGCCAGAAAATCAACCATCCCGCCGTCGGAGCAAACCCGGCGACAAGCGAAACGGAAGTGAACCCGGCCATTCCGACGATGTACAACTTGCGCCGTCCCACCAGATCCGCCAGACTGCCCGCCATGAGCACCATGATCGTCTGCGCCACCATGTAGGAAAGCATGACCCACATCGCCGCCAGAAGAGAGGCGTGGAGACTGCGGATCAGAGCGGGCAACGCAATGATCAATGTGCTGAAATTCAGCGCGCTCAGCAGCGCGCCGAGACTCGTGACAGACAACACCCACCATTTTCGCGTCTCTTGCGCAGCGGTCATCTTCAATCCCCATCTCTTTCATCAACGTGTACGTTTACGTAAGAATTTGGACAGCACAATTATCTGTCCCGCAACATCCTCACTCTCGCAAGCCGTTCTTCAAATGCGCCTTTCATCGCTTCCAGCTTCGCGATCTTATCGTTGATCGTACCGACGATATTGTTCAGCAAACGGGCGGATTCATCGAGCACCCTGCTTCGCGCGTCATCGGAAAGATCGCTTCGATATGTGTGCTTGAGGCGGTCGAGTTGTTGTTCCGCCTCAAGGATCAGGCGGATTTCCTGCAGGGAATAACCGAGAATGTCTTTCAAGCGCAGAATGTGCGACAGGCGCGCGACCACCTCGTCGTCATACAGCCGATGTCCCCCGCCCGTTCTTCCATACGGCGCGATCAATCCGACCTCTTCATAATAATGCAGTGTCCGCGGCGTCACCCCCAGCCGCCTGACCACATCGTCAACCGTGTATCTGCCTTTGTCGGTGGACACGACACCGGTCCTTTCCGCAGCGTTCGCTGCGATCATATCAGTCAGCATAGCAAATGCTTCTCATTACGTCAACGTCATATTTTGGATCCAATACTGAATTGACTGCAAAACCATCCTGATCTATACTCTGACTTACGGTCATATTATGACTGTAAGTCATTCTCGTGCTGTGCGATAGGGGGTGATATGCCGGTGGTGGCGGAACGCAGAGAACGCGAGCGGCAGAAAAGGAGAGAGGCGATCCTGAAAGTGGCAAGCCGACTGTTTGCCGACCGTCCCTACGATGCGGTGCGGATGGACGACATCGCCGAGGCGACCGAACTTGCCAAGGGGACGCTCTATCTGCATTTTGCTGACAAAGACGCGATCGTCGCCGAACTGGGGGAACGGGTGCTGGACGAACTGGCCGCAGCCATGGACAAAGTGACCCGCGACGCGCGCAGAGGATGGATTGGGAGCGAAGCCGGTCTCTACCGCGTGGTGGATACCTGGCATGACTCCTACTGGGCTCATCCCGGCCTGTTCCACATCCTCGTTCTCGACCGGCCGCACCTGCTGGCGGAGTTCAGCGCGGGCGCAGACGGCCGCTGTCCGCGCATATTGGAACCTGTAGAAACACTCATCCAAATCGGACAGACGACGGGCGAGTTCTCTGGAGCAATGGAGCCGGGCGTGGTGAGCTATGCGCTGTGGGCGCTGTTTGTCGGCGGACTGCTGCTGTCCGGACGCGGTGAGATTGAAGAAAGCGATCTGCGCGCAACCAGCCTGCCTGTCCTGCACGCGCTCGTGCGCGGGCTGTGTGGTGATAATCCAGTTGGATGACGCGCTGGACGCCTGTTCTGCACGCGCTCGTGCGCGGGCTGTGTGCGGGCGGTCCAACGAAAAACACCGGCGCGGATACGGCGCGCCGAGTTCAATCGGAGGGGGATTGACCATGCAAGTCATTCTCAGTCAACGCGAGGGGAAGTGCGGGGATCGGGTGAGCATCCGGGTGAAACCGGAAGATCCGGCGCAGGTGACGCGCGTGCACGCCAGTGTGGACTACGATTTCGATTTCACGCTGAACCGTGATGGAAACGAGTGGACTGGAGAACAAACCATTCCTTATGAAGCCGGGCCCGGCGTCTATCACGTGACGTTCCGGGCGTACGACAACACAGCGCGGTCGATTGACACGGCGCAGGAGACGT
>JAJZZT010000110.1 GCA_021797415.1 Bacillota bacterium | reverse complement strand
AGCGCCAGCACCATGGCGGTGCTGGCTGAACTGCTTCCGATGGCGGCCGTGACAAGCGTGCCGACGAGCAGGCCCAGGGCGGGATGGACATTGGCCCCGGCCAGCCAGTCTGTCACCAGCGGCGAGGCAACGATGGGCTGCAATGCCGCTTCGATGAATGAATAGCCGACGAACAGCGTTCCGAAGCCGACCGCGCTGACAGCGAGCGCGTCCGCCCGCGCGCGCGACTTTCCGGGAAGGAACGCGCGGCCGGCCAGAAACAAGATGATGCCGGCGCCGGCAAGCCAGGGACCGGCGCGCTCCACGTCCAGTGCAAGCAGACCGACGGTGAGGGTGCTTCCGATATTGCTGCCAAGAATCAGGCCGATCGTATCCGGGAAACGCAGTGCCCCGGCGCTCACCATGGCCATTGACATGATGGTGACGGCCGCGCTGGATTGAACGAGCACAGTGGCCGCGATGCCTGTGAACAAGCCGCGCAGCGGTGTGCGGACAAGGCGAGCGATCATGCGCTCGGCGCGACTCGACCAGACTGCGCGTAAACCGCGGCGCAAAGCGGTGAGCCCGACGATAAACACGACGAGTCCGGCGACCGCACGCAGTGCGGCCAGCAAGGCAGGAATCGGCATGGTTTCCTCCCGGAGCGCTCTTTTTCGGTAGATGTAGATATAGGGGATACATATGCGGACAAGCGCAAAAATAGGCGCGGTGCGGGGGTATCGGAACAAATAGGCGCGGTGCGGGGGGCCGGAACGCCCGCCGCAAGGCAGGATGCGGGCATTCTCATAGCGAGGAAGGGGCCGGGAGAGTCGGAATGCGGCTTATCGCGGTCCTTAGGAGCGAAACAGCATCGAACCCCACGTGAGACCGCCCGCGAACGCGGTGAACATGAGCAGGTCGCCAGTGCGGACAAGGCCCTGCTTGCGCCACTTGTCTAGCGCGATACCCATGGAGGCGGCGGATGTGTTGCCGTATTCTTCAAGGCAAAGCGCCACTCGCTCTGTCGGTATGCCGACGCGTTCGCCGACCGCCTCAATGATGCGCAGGTTGGCTTGGTGCGGAACGAGCGCCGCGATATCGGAGGCGCAAAGGTTCTGGCGCGTCAGAATGCGCTGGACGCTCTCTGTCATGCCGTTGATTGCGGCTTTGAACATGGCGCGGCCATCCTGCCAGATCCAGGGGGTCACTTCTTCTCTGTCGCTGAGGGTTTTCAGCCATTTCGCAGGCGCGGTCGGGCGCGGGCAGAAGGCGACGTTGACGCGGGACCCGTCCGTGGCCAGGTCAAAATCAATCAATCCGGGCCGCCCGTCGCTGCTGTGGCGTCCGTCTTCCCTGTTTTTCGGGCTTTCCGCGCTTTGCAACAGCACGGCGCTTGCGCCGTCGCCAAACAAGATGCAGGAGTTGCGGTCCGAGTAATCGACGTAGCGCGTCAGACCCTCTGCGGCGATCACCAGCGCGGTTTTGTACGCGCCGGTCTGCAGAAACTGCGCAGCCTGGATGACAGCATACAGGTAGCCCGCGCACACGGCGTTTGTATCAAAAGCGACGGCGTGCGCCGCGCCGATGTCGCGTTGTACGAGGCACGCCACTCCGGGAAAGGCGAGATCGTTGGTGAATGACGCGCCGATGATCAGGTCGATGTCGTCAGGAGCCGCGCCCGCCTCCTCCATCGCCCGCTTCGCGGCCCGGGAGGCCAGATCCGAAACGGGTTGGTCGGGCGCCAACCGTCGCCGTTCGCGGATGCCCGTGCGCGTGCGAATCCATTCATCGTTGGTGTCGACCATCCGTTCCAGGTCGTCGTTGGTCAGGCGTTCATCCGGAACGCATGACCCCGTGGCCACAATTCGCACATCGCGCAACATCAATTTAGTATCAACTCCTAACAGCAGATCACAAATGCATGGTCCATTGTACACGTTCGCGCGCGGTTTTAGAAGAGCTTGTCCGAAGAGCGCGCCCGAAACGTCCATGGTCTGACGGCCACTGCCGCCGCGGGGATTAAACTACATCGAAACAGATGGGAGTTATATATGTCGATCGCATTGATTCTTGCGGTAGTTTTTGTGGTCTTCCTGGGAGCTCTGACACGAACTGCGTTTGGTTTCGGAGAAGCTGTGGTAAGTATGCCACTGCTTACATTGCTGCCTGTCCATTTGCACACTTCCGTGTCTTTGATGGGACTTGTCGGCATTACTGTAGCCTTGTTTTCAGCGACAACTGGTTGGCGGCATATCAATCTCAAGGAACTTATTCCACTGGTTTTTTCCGCGCTTGTAGGAATTCCCATTGGATTGGTGATGGTTATTTTTATTCTGGCGAAAGTAATGTATGGCTTACTTGGCATTTCACTTATTGTATATGGCGGTTACTCCTTGTATACACAAATTATAGAATCCAATAAAACCAAATATAGAATTCAGAATCCAATCTGGGGCTTGTTGTTTGGTTTTACCTCCGGTGTATTAGGCAGCGCCTATAACTTTACCGGTGTCCCAATTGCAGTTTACGGTTCATTGCGTGGGTGGCACCCGCAAAACTTTCGCAGCACAATGCAAGCTTATTTTCTCCTATCAGGCACACTGATCGTTGCCGGGCAGGGAATGAGTGGCATGTGGAATGGCAACGTGTTTATTCTATACCTCTATTCCCTGCCAGCAATGGTTGCAGCCATCATAGTCGGTACGCTACTTCATCGGAAAATCCCAACGGCTAATTTTCAGCGCTACGTATTTCTTCTAATAGCCACTCTTGGGGCTGTACTGTTCGTCAAATCAATTATCTGATCGGCAGGGGATCGAACCGCCGGGAGAAACCGTTCTACCTCGGCGAGAATCTCGGATGGCAGATCAAATAGATAAAACGAGTTCAACCTCCTTATTTCGTTCGATATAGTTATTGGGTGGAATCGCAAGGTGATGGCTCAGAAAGGCTGCAACAATCTTGTCGATATATTGCATAAGCGGCTCGTGTGTGAATCCCAGTTCTTCCTTGGCGCGCGTCGGATCAAGGCAGGACGCCCAGCGTCCGCTGAAGGGCGAGACGGTTCGAGAGGAAAGTCCAGCTTTTTCAAGAGTCGATCTCGCAATGCTTTGCGAGCGATTGGGAGCTCCGAGAATTTCCGTGAGCATCTGTACCAACTCCCGCAGTGTCGGCTGCTCGTCCTGGGATAGATTGAACGCATCACCGAAAGTACTCTCATGCCCAAGAAGATTTACTATTATCTTAACGACATCGCCGCTGTACACGTGCCTCGTTTTATTATTTCCGCCGTCAGGCAGGAGTATCGGTCCACCATCTAGGATTCTCCAGAGGTAGCTTTCGATCCGACGCTCTGGGTCGCCTATCCCGTTTACCACAGGCAATCGCAAACAGGTTGCGGGGAATCGGCGATCATCCCACGCTGCAGCAAGGACATCCTCTGCCGCCCGTTTTCCGGCGCCATAACGCCAACTCGGAAAAACTTCCGCCGCTGTTGGTGCAGTTGACACATGGCCGGCGTAGTCAGTCTCTCGCAACGGGTTGGAACACGGGATCTGCACTCCGTCTCGAACCATATACACCGCCCCGGAACTGATGAACACATAGTGCCCAACCCGATCATGGAGTACATCAACGACTCCTTGCGTATCGGCGGCATTAAAAGCGGCAAAGTCAACCACCCCGTCGAAGTCGCGTCCACGCAGGACGTTTGCAAAGTCCGGTGATGTACGATCAGTGTGCAATCGTTCGATACGGTCGGTGAATGGGTCTGAATGGTTACCCCTGTTCAGGATCGTGACCTGATGCTCTCCGCCGGCGACAAGCCGCCACACCAATTGATACCCGACAAATCTGTTCCCGCCGATAATAAGAATACGCCCCATGCCGTCGCCTCCCTCTTCACACACGAGTACAGTCCAGTTTGGCGTTTCGCGGCAGATCAAATTATAATCGAGGGTATGAACGTTGTGAAAGTGGAGATTAGAGATGGCCCGTATGGTCAGGATTTATTCTGCGAATAGTGAATTTCAACGTCTTGAAGTCCTGAAAAGCAACCGGAACAAGCGTCATCAGCACAATGAATTTTTCGTTGAAGGCGTTCGCAACATTAGTGAAACGGTCAAAAACGGCTGGAGTATCACGGGTATTATATATTCAGCAGAACGTGAGTTGTCAGAGTGGGCAAAGGGTGTCATTCGGGCCAACCAAGTGGCGGTTCACTATGTGTTAACAAAACTTTTAATGAAAAAACTCAGCGACAAGGAAGAAACGTCCGAGTTATTGGCAACCGTATCAATACCGAAAGATGATCTGTCAAGGATTATCTTGGGTACTCGCCCGTTCGTCGCTGTCTTTGATCGTCCATCAAGTCGGGGGAATCTTGGAACTGTGATCCGCTCCTGTGACGCGTTGGGTTGTCAAGGATTAATTATATCTGGACATGCGGTGGATTTGTATGATCCTGAAACAATCCGCGCCACAACTGGCTCCTTCTTCAGTATGCCCAGCGTGCGAGTTGACTCCCATAAGGAGTTTGCAGAATGGATTGCCAGTATCAAAAGTCGGTATGGCGATCTTCAAATTGTGGGAACCAGTGCTCACGCCGAGGATTACGTTGAGAATTGTGATTGGACGAAACCGACGGTGCTTTTACTTGGAAATGAAACGCATGGTCTTAGCTACGCGTATAAAGAAATCAGCGACACTTTGGTAAAAATACCGATTGGCGGTTCTGCAACGTCACTCAATGTGGCCTGTGCCGCGTCCATTCTACTGTACGAAGCGGCAAGGCAAAGAAAGTATCGGCGTTAGGCAGGAGGCGACGACCATGAAAATCCGCCGCGTGACACTGCAACGGCTGCGCCTGCCGCTTCGCGTTCCGTTTGTCACAAGCTACGGCGCGAATGCGCACAAGGACTGCCTGCTGGTCACCGTCGACACGGCGAATGCGCAAGGGTACGGCGAGTGCAGCGCGTTTGCCGCTCCGCTGTACCTGGAAGAGACGACCGGGACGGCGTGGCATGTCCTGCGCGATTTCTTCATTCCTGCGCTGTTTCGCGCGCCGCTGTCCGGTCCGCTGGATGTGCGCGACATCCTGCGCCCGTTTCGTGGGCATCCCATGGCGAAGGCGGCGCTGGAAGCCGCGGTGTGGGACGCGTTCGCCAAGGAGCGCGGCGAATCGCTGGCCAAGGCGCTCGGTGCAGCGGATGCGCCGGATGTTCCGGAGATCGCGGTGGGCGTCAGCCTGGGATTGCAGGCGGATGAGGACGCGCTAAACAGTCTGATTGAGGATAGTCTGCGCGCTGGGTACAGGCGCATCAAGATCAAGATTGCGCCCGGCCGGGACAGCGGGGTGGTGCGGGCGGTGCGCGCGGCGCACGGGGCGATTGAACTGGCGGTTGACGCCAACGCGGCTTATCGGCTGTCGGACGCCGGGGCCCTGCGGACGCTGGACGAGCATCACCTCGTCATGATCGAGCAGCCGCTTGCGCCGGACGACCTGGTCGATCACGCGGCACTGCAGGCGCAACTGAAAACGCCGCTGTGCCTGGATGAGAGCGTGAAGTCGAGCGACGACGGGCGCAAGGCGGCCCAGATCGGCGCCTGCCGCATCGTCAACATCAAGGCGGCGCGGGTGGGCGGACTGGCCGAGGCGCGGGACCTGCAGGCCGTCTGCGCTAGCTTCGGGCTTGACGCCTGGTGCGGCGGCATGCTGGAAACGGGCGTCGGACGCCTGGCCAACCTGGCGCTGGCGGCCCTGCCCGGCTTCACCATGCCGGCCGATCTGGCGCAAAGCGATCACTACTTTGCCGAAGACATCATCGAGCCGGCGGTACAGTTTGCTCGTCCCGGATTTATCGCCGTGCCGCGCGGGCCCGGCATAGGCGCGGAGGTGCGTACGGCTCTCGTGGCGCGCCTGGCGCAGGAGACGCAGGTGTTCCTGCCGGATTGATGCCCAGCGCGGTCAGCGCTTTTGCCTTCCCGGATTCAACACTCCGTTTTGCGCCTGCTGCGAACGTGTCGCTTCGGCGTTCGGGCCGTCCAGTCTGTCGGTGCGGAGCGCCTCAGGCAGTTCATTGGCGCGATGGGTGTTGCGCGGATCGGTTCCAAGCCGTTCTTCTTGTCTGTTCGCGGGTGGTTCGTTCATCGTGTCGCCTCCTTCCTTCCATCGAGCGTTTTTCGCTGTACCCTCTGCCGTCATTCCCCAAGGGGACATGGGGTGATCGCATATCCTCCGGGAACATCGTTAGTCTGACCGCCGCGCGGCCGGATATGTGCGGCGGTTCCTCAGTTGTGCGCGATGGTAGCGCTGCAGCCGCTTTGCCCGGCGGTGCATGCCCGGGTCAATTTTTAGCAGGATATCCAGGTTGGGCTGTGTATTGACCTCAATGATCCAAATCTTTCGCTGTTCGTCGAGTCCCAGGTCAATGCCGTACACATGGTTGCGAAATTGGCCGCCAAGCGTCTGCCCGATGTGTTCGGATATCCGGTAAAGCTCCCGGAGCACCTGTTCGCGCGCGCTTTTCTCCGGCGCGATTTCCGACAGATAGCGGCGCAGCGGCAGGGCGACGCCTCCCTGTTTGACGTTGGTGACAAAGCGGGCGGCCGGGGCGATCTTGCAGAATGTTCCGGACACCTCAAACCGGCCGTCCGGGCGGCGTTGGATGATGGTGCGGATGTCCACCGGCCGGCCGTGCAGGCGCGCCAGGCGGATGTAACGCTGCACGAGGCACGGCTTGCGGGCGATCCAGGTGGGGAGTGCCTGTTCGATCTGCCGGAAGTGGTCCACATGGGTCCGAACGTCGCCATGATCGACCGCATAGCCGTTTGGATTGCGGCAGATCCTGCACACGCGATGCCCGCCCTCGCTCCATTCCGGCTTGATGATAATGCAGCCGAAGTCTTGCAGGTACGCGGCGGCTATGGCGGGCGTGTACGGGTTGGTGTCCGGCAGGTGGGGAGCCAGCCGTTCATCTTTGCGCAGAATGTTGTGTTTGGTCCACTTGCTGGTCGGGATTCGCCCGGCGTTCGATGTCATGCCGAATCACTCTTTCAGCGGACAGACTCTTTGCGCCCCTGGAAATTCAGCCATCTGTCCAGCATATGAGGGAGTTGGCGCTGCCGGTACAGCACCATGCGCAAAACCTCCCGCTTGACGCGGTCGGAATAGGATGGGTCGGGAACGGCGGCGATCGCGTCCTGGATGTAGGAACGCGGCACCCGCCGAATCCGTTCGGCCATGTCAAACAGCGCGGATCGCGTGGCCAGGCGCCGCCACCCGCGCGGTATGTGATAAAAGCGCCAGATCTGCGACCAGTGGACGGTATCCGCTCCGTGCATGTCCCACTTGCGGGGAGAGCCGTAGAGGGCGTAGGCGTGATCGATCAGATACCAGTGGTAGAGTCCGTCCGCCTCCTTGTAGAGAATGATGTTGTGGCCCGATCCGCGATCAATGTTGGTCATCCAGGTGTCGAACGCGATTGTTCCGACCAACCGGCTCATCTTGTGGATTCTTTCGGTCGCGCGTAGACGCGCCAATCCGGGCAGCGTGCTCCAGTCGAGCAACCGCGCACCTTCGTGCGGCAGGGACACGATGCCGAAAAGTTCCGCATCCTGATGCCTGATGTGCGCCACTTCCACTTGCGCGCTGGCCAGTCCGACCGCGTTTGCCATGTGCTTGGCGAGCCATTCGTTGCCGACAAGCGGCCCGGCGTAATACCACTGGTTGCTGTAAGCGAATTTGAAAAAACCCGCTTGCCCGTCCTTGCTGCGCACCTTCCAGACCTGGCCCTGCGGCTTGCATTTCCATTGTTCCACGATTCGCCACGTGTGACCCATGTCTACCCACCTCCTGAACCGAACCGGCGAATGCAGTCGCATGTCCCGTTCAAAGGTTGACGGGGGGTCTCGCGCTTTTTGCGCAAGCCAGGAGCAGGCGCTCGTAGCGAATGACGGAGCGGCTCCAACGGTAGCGTTCTGCGCGGATGTGGGCGCGGCGGCGGCGGAGTTCGACATCCTCCGGCCGGGCGCATACGCGCCGCAGGGCGTCCGCGATGGCGTGCGGAGCGGGGAAATCGATGACCGTCGCCGCCTGGTGATCGACGAAATCGCGCAGCCCGCCTGCGCGCGTCGCCACAAGCGGCGTGCCTGTCGCCATCGCTTCCAGCGCGACAAGACCGAATGATTCGCGGCGGCTGGGCAGGATGACCCCGTTGTACTCCGGCATCAGCCGCAGCAATTCTGCGTGCGGGGTCGGTCCGAGTACGCGCACGGCCTGATGGAGATTGTTCCTGTGAACGAGTTTTTGCAATGATTGCAGATAGCTCCGGCGACCGCCGCCCCGGATGTCCAGGCGCAGGCGGCAGCCCTTTTTCCTGACGATGGCGACAGCCTGGATGAGTTCCGCCACACCCTTGGACCGAACCACGCGCCCGGCGTACAGGAAGCGCCGGTTGTGGCGCGGGGACGCCAGCGCGTGGCCGTCCACTCCGTTTGGGATGACGTGCGATCGCGCCCGGAAGCCGCGCAATGTGCGTTCCACCATGCGCGCCTGCCAGCGGCTCGGCGAGACGACGGCGGACGCGCCGTTCATCAGCCGGCGCTGGCGCAATTCCATCTGTCTTGCGGCGGGCCGGATGGACTGCTCGGAGGCGACCAGCGAGTGGCATGTGTAGATGTATGGGCAACCATACTGCGCTTGCAACCGGTGCGCGAGCTGGTCGGCCTGCACACTGTGCACATGGATGATGTGAGGCGACGGGATGCGCTCGCGCAGGTACACCGCGGTTTCCTTCGCATATGCACGGGCGGCGCGGGAATAGTAGGCCTGGTTTGCAGGAAAGCGGAAAATACGGACGCCGTCCACCATGCGTTCCTCTACGGCGGCGGTGCGTCCGCGGGTGACGACAATGATGTCGTGCCCGCGCGCGGCCAGGCGCTGCGCCAACTTTGTCGCGACGATGCCGAGTCCGCCGATGATCTGTGGTTCGTACTCATTGGTCAACACGACGATACGCACACAGCAAACTCCTTTCTGTTTCTAAAGCGATCTGCGTGGCCTTTTTTGTCGTCCCGGGGAAGTGAGGCTCGCGACTCTTCATATGCTGAACCATAGACCCTGCTGCGGGGAGTCGATGGCATGGATTCGTTTTCGGTGGCCCTGCTTGCTCCCGGATGGGCCGGTCTGCCGCCGCAACCCGCGACGTCGGTCGAGATTTATCTCTACGATTTATGGAAGAATCTCCATCATCGTGTAGACACACGTCTATATGCGCGGCAAACGGTGATGGAGTCTGTGGGAGGGACAAAGCGGCGCAGGACGATCCCCGGAGCCGTCGGCGTCGGTTTTATTCCTTGCGCGCTGGCCGATGCGCAGTCTGCGTCGACCGGGAGAGCGCGCCTGATCGTGCAGGTGGACAATAGGCCGCTATACGTGCAGGCGGTGCGCCGCCGGATTGCGCACGTTCCGGTGGTGCTCGGTCTGCATTCCATGACATTTCTGCATGCGCGCCGGATTTCCCACAAGGACGCGGCGGCTGCGATGGACGCGGCGGCCGGCGTCGTCGTCAACAGTGAATATGTGGCCGAGCGGTTGCGGCAGTGTTACGCGCCGGAAGGCGGGCGGATCACAGTGATTCATCCGGGCGTCGACCCCGTCCACTTTCACCCGTGCGAGACGGTGGCCGACCATCTGGCGCGCGCGGCGTTCCGAAAACGAATGGGCGCCGGCGGGCGGGCTGTCATCCTCTTTGTCGGCCGGATCATTCCGCGCAAAGGGCTGCACATCCTGCTGGCGGCCGCTCAGGAGTTGCGGCGACGCGGTCTCTCGGTGGACATGTGGGTCGTGGGCGCGCGTCCCGCGCGCGACACGCCGTACAGTCAGGTGCTGAGTCGCGCCGCCTCCGGGTTGTCCGTCCGCTGGTTGGGCTATGTGGCGCATGAGCGGTTGCCGCGCATCTATAGGGCGGCCGATGTGTTCGTGTGCCCGTCGCAGTTTCCCGAGGCGTTCGGGCTGGTGAATCTGGAGGCGCAGGCGTGCGGTCTGCCTGTCGTCGCAAGTGGAGCGTGGGGCATTCCCGAGAGTGTGGGGAGTTCTCCTGCAGGCAGGCTGGTCCAGCGCTATCGCGACCCTGCGGCATTTGCCGCGTCGCTCTCCGGTCTGTTGCGCGATCGTGAATTGCGCCAGGCCATGGGACGAGCGGCCCGCACGCGGGCGGTGCGCGAATGTTCGTGGGATCGCGCGGCCGATCGGTATATACGCCTTTACCGCTCCATTGCCGGCCGGGAGACATGACGCCGTGCGCCGGGCCCGGAGAATCTGCGACTATGTTACAGTGGCAGAGTGGCCGGGATGGATTGTATACTTGGGGCAGCGTTGCAACTCGCGGCTGGGCGAGTGAATGATGGAGGGTAAGCGAAACAATGGCCATCTATGATATCGTCAAATTTCCCAACCCTGTTTTGACCACACCCGCTTCACCGGTTACGCGGGTCACTTCTAACGTGCTGCGCGTTCTCGCCAACATGGCCGAGACGATGAAGGCCGCCAACGGCATTGGTCTTGCCGGGCCGCAGGTGAATATTTTGAAGCGGATCGCTGTGGTCGATGTGGATGACGGCAAGGGGCGTCTTGACCTGATCAATCCCGTGATTCTTGAGGGGCGCGATGAAGAGATCGGACCTGACGGCTGTCTGTCCATCCCCGGTCTGTACGGGGATACGCCGCGCTATAAGTGGATCCGTGTGCGGATGTGGGACCGCGACGGGCGCGAGGTGGAATTTGAGGAAACAGGGTTCCGCGCACGCTGTATTCAGCATGAAATTGATCACCTGGACGGCATCCTGTTCACATCCAAGGCGGTGCGCCTCTACCGGGAGGACATGGTCGCCCCGGCGGGAAAAGGGCGCAAGGCGTAGTCGGACGGCGCTGCGTTTCCAGGGTGCGTGGCGCTGGCGCGCCACCATCAACAGGATGAAAATGTGCTGGGCCGATGCCATGCCCTGTGCCCGGCGAGTTTAGCGCCATGACAGACTACAGGTTCGCTGGAGCGTCGTCATCCCCTTTGCTCGTCGCGAGTTTAGCGATAGCGGTGTCCGAGCAGGAGCAAAGGGGATGACGACGACTGGCAGAAAATTTTTTCAAGATGGGCCCATGATGTGACGTGGGGGTGTGCTGCGACATTGGACGCGGACGCGAGGCGAAGAGAACGGCCGCTGGAGTGGAAAGCCGGTTTCGCATCTGTCGGCCTGATCCTTGTCGCAGGAGCGGTCTGGTTTTTTTTCCATTACCGTCACCAGTTGGCGCACACCGTGTACTTTGTGCAGTCGTTCGGCATTTACGGAATCCTCTTCTCCATTTTCCTCATGGCCGTTTTGGCCGTGATACCCGTGCCGTCCGAATTTTTCGTTGTGATCAATATGGAGGTCTACGGGGTCTTCTGGGGGCTTTTTTACTCGTGGATCGGGGCGGTGATCGGCGCGGTGTGGGCCATGTACCTCACGCGCTGGCTCGGTCAGGCGTGGCTGCTCCGCTGGCTGTCGGCCAGAGTGCAACGGCAGGTGGATGAA
>JAJZZT010000166.1 GCA_021797415.1 Bacillota bacterium | reverse complement strand
TGCAACCCGAATTTTCTCAAGGCGGTGACACCTTCAAAGATGTTTTTGGTGTAGGATTCCGTAAATAGTCTTGAAGTCGTCCGCTTCATCTGCTGCTCCAGTTGGTAACGGATAAATTTTGGCAGGAACAGGGCGGCTGTCAATCCGATCAAAATAAATATTGCCAAACTGCCCAAGATGGCGTTCAACATGCGCCGCCGCGCTCCTCCCTGTGTCATCCTGCCGCAATTTGACGGTTGTTCACTATTTGGTGGGTTATTCGCTATATGAGGTAGTTAAAAAAAGGGGAAAATCTCCCCAGCGCACGGCGGATTTGAAAATGTTCTATATTTGACAAGATAATTATCCCTATTTTCCTATATTGCACAAAATAGCAGCCGTTTATGCGCGGACTGCGGAGTCATCTGGCCGTGAAGCCCTCACCCCGCTCAATGGACGATGAGGCGGCCGGTATGAGGATCAAACGGCGTCCCATCGCGCCTCCTCCTCCTTGATTGTCTGAATGCGCCGGCGCGGTTTCCTGTTTTCAAGCTGGGCACATGTTGTGGACGGGTTGCGAATAGAGTTGTACAAACAATACGCCATCAATGAGCCATCAACGAGGCATGCAACGAGGCATGCAATGCGCTGTGACATGCGCTGTACAATGCGGCATGCAACGAGGCATGCAATGCGCTGTGACATGCACTGCGACATGCGCGCGAGATTGCGGGAAATACCGGACTGGCGCGGGAAAGGCGGGCGATGGGGCGATGGGTGTGGACAAATCCGTGCCGTCGATCAAAATGCGGATGTCCCTGGCCGCCGGCCTGGTCGCTCTGTGCGCGGCGGCGCTATTGTTTTACGAGACAGGCTCATGGCGGACACTGCCCGATTGGCATGACGTCCATACCCTGTTTCAGGGCATTGTGTGGGATGGCATTCCGTTCATCGCCATCGGCGCACTGCTTGCCGCCATGATCGAGTCGTGGCTTTCGTCAGGCGGCGTGGTGGCGCTGTTGTCCGACAGCTTTGCCGGGCGCCTTGCCGCCGCGCTGATCGGCACGACCCTGCCCGTCTGCGACTGCGGGGCGATTCCGGTCGCCCGCACACTGCGCCGCAAAGGGGTGGGCGAATCCATCGCGTTCACCTTTGTGCTTGCCGCCCCCACGCTCAACATCGTGTCGCTCGCGGCGACGTTTATCGCGTTTCATCAACATTGGCGCTGGCTCGCCATCCGGGCTGGGGCGGCGCTTGCCATCGCGGTGGCGACAGGCTGGATCGTGCGCATCCGCGAGGACGGTCTCACAGAGAAATGGCGGCGTTCTCCGGCTTTTTCCAGGCATTCGCGGCTTGGCGCTGCCTCCGTTCTGTCGCACGCCGGCGGCGAAATGTTTGCCGTCGGCCCTTTCTTTGTCGCAAGCGCGCTGCTTGCGGCGATGGCCCAGAATCTTCTTTCCGTGCGCGCGGTGACGGCATTCACGCAGCATTCGGTGTGGTCCATCGCCTTCATGATGGGCGCGGGCGGAGCACTGTCGCTCTGCTCCACCGCGGACGCATTTGTCGCCGCAAGTCTCGTCGGGCTGTTTTCTCCCGGCGCCATCCTGGCGTTTTTGCTCATGGGGCAGATGGTCGATCTGCGCAACGGGCTCATGTTGCCGCAGACGTTTGGCCGCAGGACGGTGATGCTCGGCCTCGCGGTCGCGACCGTCATGATTTTCGTCGTGGCGCTGTTTGTCAATCTATGGCTGACAGGGGGGCTTGTCTAGTGGATGCGCATGACCGCCCGGTGCGCTTTGTCATCCTCGTCCTGTACGCGCTCGCGGCGTCGCAGATGGTCTGGTCCGGCGCCGCGTACCGCCTGGTCATGCCGGAACTGGTCCCTGTGCTGGCGCTGACGGCGCTTCTGTTCTGGCTATTCGCCGCCGGCCAGATCTCCTGGCCGCGCCGGCGCATCCGGAGCGTGACGGGCGGCAATGGCGCCGGTGGGCAGAACGGCGGCAAGCATGCGGATGGCGCAGGATATACACGGGTGGCGAAGGGACATGGCGGCGGGCAGCATAACGACGTCTGGCACGGCGGCGCGGCAACTCCGGCCAAGGGATCTCCGGTCGAAGGTTCTCCATTCGCGTACTCATCCGCAGAGGGTTCTCCGACCGGAGGCTCTCCGGCCGAGGGATCTCTAGCAGGGGACAGGTCGCAGGAACTGCTGCGCGGCGTCTGGCTGTCCGGCCTGCTCTACGCGTTGTTTGCCTTGCCCGCCGCGGCGTATTTGATCGATTCCGTTCTGCGCTGACTGACTGCGAAACGCGCTGACGAGTGGAACGTCCCAAGCAGGACTCCCCGCGTCTGAGATGACCTGCTTGCCGCATACCCCATTATTACCCATGCTCGATCAACGCCCAGGCGGAATCCCTGTTTGAACCTCGTTTTTCGATCCGCGGCGCGCCGCCAGAGATTTGATGCGCGCGATCTGCCGATCCAATGACACGTACATGGCCGGAACCAGCAACAGGGTCACAAGGGTTGAAAGAACAAGGCCAAAGGCGATGACCGTCGCCATGGACGTGAGCGTTGAAGCCCCCGTCCCATATCCGAGCACGAGGGGCAGCATGGCGAGAACGGTGGTCGAAGTCGACATGACGATTGGACGCAGGCGCACCGGACCCGCCGTCAGCAGCGCATCCACAAGAGACAATCCCGTCGCCCTCAACTGATTCGTATAATCAACCAGTACAATCGCGTTGTTGGCCACAAGTCCAATCACCATGATGGCGCCGATCAAGGAGTCCACGTTCAGCGAGCGGTGGGTCAGATACAGGCCAAGGGCCGCCCCCACGAAAGTGGGGGGCAACGAAAACATGATGACAAACGGGGTAAGGAATGATTCGAAAAGACTCGCCATCACCATATAGAGCAGCAGGATCGAAGCCACCAGCGCAATGCCGAGATCGGCGAACGCGCTGCTTAAAAACGCGCCCTGCTGTCCGAAGTTGATGGAATAACCGGCCGGCACGCGGAGTTCTTTCAGGCGCGCGGAGAGGCTGCGCTGCGCCTGGCCTGCGGAGGTGCCGTATACATTGGCATCCACCTGTACAGAACGCACGCCGTTGACATGCGTGATCACGGGCGGTTCTTCGGAAAGAGTGAGGCTGCTCACATTCTGAAGCGGGATTTGCTTTCCCTGGTTGTTCACGATGGTAAGTCGCGACAGGTTCGCGATATTTTGCGAAAAGGAGGCGGGAAACTGCACGACGACGGCATACTGATTGTTCCCTTGAAAGTAATTCGAGGCGTTGACGCCCTGAAAAGCATCGCGCATCGTGGATTCCACCTGCTGTTCCGTCAAACCGGACTGCGCCAACGCGGACTGGCTGATCGTCAACTGGTAATCGGGGGTGCCTTTGAGCGCCGTATTGTTGACGTATTCGAGGCCCGCGGTCTGTTGCATGATGGACGTAACCTGCTGGCTGAGGATGTTCAGCGTAGTGAGATCCGGACCCTGAATATCCACCTGCACGCCGCCTGACGCCGGCCCGCTGACTGCGGATGTCGGCGTCACGATGATCTGCGCGCCAGGGATGCTCTCGGCGACGGGGGTGAAATCATGGGCGATCTGTGGCAACGACTTTGCGGAGCGGGCTCCGATCGTCACGGTGAGCACGGCGCTGTTGGTCGTCCCGGCCGTCTGTCCGGCGCCGCCGCCAATCTGGGCGTATTCAGACTGCACGTCGGGCATGTGCGCCTTTGCCAATGACTCGATCTGCCGCACGACCGCGGCGGTCGTGGCCAGGTCAGTGCCGGGAGCAAGGGTGACGTCCACCGTGATCTGGTTCGTATACACGGCCGGTGTGAGTTCGAAGCCGATGAGGGGGACAAGCCTCAGACTTATGACAAGCATGGCGAGACTGACGATCATCACCGTAGCGCGATGGCGCAATCCCCAGCGCAGAAGCCGGATGTACATCTGCGTCAGTTCGTGGAAGCCCCGTCCGAACCAGTCAAATGGCGCCCAAGCACGAAAAGGCGCCGTCTTGCCCGGTATGGACTCCTCCCGTTCAAAACGGGGCCCGCGCAACATCCGTGAGGCGAGCATGGGGGTAAAAGTAAGCGCCACCAACAGGGCGGCCAGATGCGAAAAACTGGCGGTCAACGCGACGGGCGTGAAAAACTGGCCGGCGATACCCGGCGTGAAGAGCGAGGGCGCAAACACGCAGATTTGCGCCAATGCGGCGACAACGACCGCCTGTCCGACTTCCGATGTTCCTTTTCTTGCCGCCTCCATCACATCGAGACCCCGCTTGCGCGCGCGAAAAATGCTCTCCAGGACAACGATCGAGAAGTCGACCAGAGATCCGAGGCCCACCGCCAGTGTGCCCAGGGTGAGGCTGTTCAGCGTGAGTCCGGAGAGAAACATCAGCACAAATGTCGTCAAGACGGCGATGGGGATGGCGACGGCGATCACGATCGTGGTGCGCACACTGCGAAGCAGCAGCAACATCACGGCGATTCCGAAGATAAACCCAAGGATCGTATGCGTGATCACAGTGTGGATCGTGTCCCGGATTGTCTGGGCGGCATCGGACTGAATCTGCAACCGGAATCCGGACGGGAGCTGCGGCTGCAGGAGCTTCACCTCCTGCCGAATTTCATTGGATACCTGCACGGTATTGGCTCCTGTCGCCTGAACCACGCTAAAGCCGACGGCAGGCGCACCGTTCACGGAAGCGATCTGTGTGGGTGTCTGAAATCCGTTTTGGACGGTGGCAATGTCACCGATTGTGAGGTCGGTATTGCCGATCTGAATCGGGATATTCTCTATCTGATCAGGCGATGAAACCTGACCCGCCATATGCAGGGGAATGAGCAGCGACCCCTTTTGCACCTGACCTGCGTCCGCCGATAGATTACCCGAGGACAAGGCCAGAATGACCTGCTGAATCGAAAGGCCGTAATACTGCAGTCGGGTCGGATCCACAAGCACGGTGATCTGTCTTGTCAGTCCGCCTGTGGTGATGATCGATCCGATTCCGTTGAGGTGTTCGAGCGCCGGTGTCACGATGTTATTCGCGACATCGCTGATTGACGAAAGACTCTGCCGCCCGCTCAGCGCCAGTGACATGATGGGTTTGTTGGTCGGGTTGAACTGTTGCACGACGGGAGTTGTGCTGTCTGAGGGAAGTTGCGCCTGAACGCGATTCACCGCGCTGCGCATATCGTTGACTTCCTGGGACAGATTGACCCCGTAATTAAACTGGACAACGACCTGGCTGACGCCCTGTGACGACGTGGAGTCGATCTCGGATACGCCAGGGAGGCTTTGCAACGCCTGTTCAATCGGCTGAGTGACCTGCTGCTCCACTTCGAGCGGCGATGAACCGGGCCACGATGTGTGGACGGCGGCGACTGGCAGGCTGAGACTCGGGAACAGATCGAGCGGCAATTGGGAGACGGCAAACGCACCGATGAGCATGGCGGCCGCCATGATCATGGAGATGGTTACCGGACGGCGCAAGGATAAATCAGTGATCTTCATCGGAAGCACTCCCTCATGCGTTCGTGCGGGACACGATGCGGACCGCGTCGCCGGTTGAGAGCAGGTTTTGCCCAGTGACAACGAGCAGTGCACCCGGTCTCAGTCCGCTCGTGATCTGATAGGTGTTTGCCGTCATGGCGCCGACCTGGACAATCTGACCGAGCGCCTTGCCATGGCGAACGACAAACACTTCCGCTGCGCCGCTTTGCAGAGAGAGGACGCTGGCGGCGGGGATGTACACTGTTTTCTGGTTACTTCTCGCATGCAGCACGGCGATCGTTTGCATCCCCGGAAGGAGTTTTCCAAGAATAGGGGACGATGGAGGAGCATCAAGCTGCACGTCGACCGGGTACGATACCGTCGTCGTGGACAACAGCGGCCGGATATCGAGCACGCGGCCGGACAGGGTTATTCCGAGAGCAGGCACGTGAACGGTCATGGGAGCACCGTCGTGGATAAATCCGATATCGCTTTCGGGAATATTGATCGTGGTCATGGGAGGGGAAACGGAGCCGATCGTGATGAGTGACGACTGCAGGCCCGCGGCTTGTCCCGGCGCTGTATCCACCGCTTCCACGGTGCCGCTGATCGGAGCGACGACGCGGGTGGCCTGCAATTGTACGGCAATGGCCCGGACATCCGTCTGTGCGGCGGCAGTCTGCGCCTGACCCACGGCAGCCTGCGGATTGTTTTGGGCGGCCTGTAGGGCGTCCGCCGCCTGCGTCTCCTGCGATTGCGCGACACGCAACCCCGTTTGCGCATCCTCTTTTGCGGCGGTCAAAGCCGTGTCCGCCTGCGCGAGTTGCGCCGCCTGCACGGCCGGAAGCGCGGATTCTTTGGCCGCCTGCACGGCCGCTTGCGCTTGTGCCAGTTGCAGCCCGGCCAGTGTTATGCTTGGCGAATTCTTTGCACTGGAAAGCGCGGCGTTCACCTGTTGCAATTGAGCAGTCGCGATTGCGACGCCTGGGCTGTTTTGCGCAGCCTGAAGGGCCGCCTGTGCCTGTTGAATCTGGGTTTCCGCCGCGACCACGGACCCAGGCTGCTCTGCGGCCTGCAACGCCGCCTGCGCGTCTTGCAATTGCACATTGGCATCGTCCACCGCGCTGCCGGACTGGTCGCGTTGCAACTGTGTCTCGGCATTCTGCAAGGCTATTTGCGTCTGATCCATGCTGATCTGAATCTGGTCGGCGCCGGTCGAGGGCGATGACGCTCCATTGCCGATGTGCACGGGCTGCGACTGTTGTAATTCGCCATTCAAGGTGTTCAACTCTGCCTGCAGCGTCAGGACATTGGCTTGATCGGCCGCCGTCTGCGCGACTGACTGCGTTTGAGCGCTGCTCAAGTTCTCCTGTGCGGCAGTGACCGAGTTTTTCGCCTCGGTCAGTTGCGTATTGGCTTGCACTTGCGCCGCGGGAAGTCCCGTGTTGGCGGCGTTGACCGCATTTTGCGCCTGTGTGATCTGTTGTGTCCACTGATCATGCGCGGCAGTCAGGTTCGCTTTGGCGAGTCCGACGGATGCCAAACCTTGCGCAATTGCGTTCTGTTGATTGATCTGGGCGGCTTTGACCTGCTCCTGTGAGACTGCGAGGGCTTTTTGCGCCGCTCTCAGACTGGCCTGGAACTGCGCCTGCGCGTTTTTTGTCTGTGCCTGCTGTATGTTCACTCCCGCCGCCGCTTCTCTCACGGAATTTTCGGCGGTCATACGGGCGTTTTGGATGCTGGCCGCCGCAGTCTGCAAGGCCGCCCGCGCCTGATGCAGCGAGTTCTGTGTATTTGCGACCATGAGAGCAAGCTGGGCTTTGCTCACGTTCAGGTTTGCCTGCGCCTGCGCAAGCTGCGCCTTCAGTTGATCGGGATTCAGAGTGGCCAGCAGTTGGCCGGCGCGGACGGGTTCCCCCGGCCTGACATCGACGGTCGCGACAATACCGGGAACAGCCGCCGCGACGTTCGTTTGTGTAAAAGGCTCAATCTCCCCAAGGTATGTATGATTTGCGGACAACGGGGACGCCTTCACGGTTTCTACACGGACGGCGAGCGGCGGCAACGGTTGGATGGAGGCAAAGGTTCCGGCGCCGTGGCGCAGTCCGCATCCCGTCAGTATGGCCTGCGCGGTGATCCCAAGAACGACGATTCCGGAAATCCGGCGCCATGTGCGCCTGTGCTTCATAGGGTTTGAACTCCTCAAGTGGTTTTAGGGGTTGTCCAAAAAACGGGAACCGTGCGGCAGCCCTTGTCGGCCACACTCTTCTATGGTGGTCACTCACTGTGTTTTAGAAAATGGCTGGATAATTTCTCAAGAAGATGAATGAGCGCCATCTGTTCCTCTTCATCCATCTGCTCCAGCGGTTCGTTGAGTTTTTGCATCCAGGAGGACTGTACCCGGTGAATCAGTGTCCGTCCCTCGCGTGTCAGCGTCACAAGTCGCGACCGCGAGTCGGACGGATTCGGGATGCGCATGATAAAATCAAATTTTTCCAGACGGTCGAGCATTTGCGACATGGTGCTTGACCGCACGTCCATCTGGTCGGCGAGAGCGCCGACTGCGCAGTCCCCCCTGCGCCAGAGAATCTGCATGATCAACCACTGGACGCGCGTGATCGGATGGCCTCCTGCCGGATCAAAAAATCCACCGCGGATATTGCGGTTGATATTCTGCAGGGCAACCTGAAATCTCTCGAATTTCTCCTTGCGGTCCATGAGTTTCCCCTCTTTCAAAACCATTATGTAGCGAAACTATCTATAATGTCAATTTCCTGACGTCCCCCTTCAGTGGATAGGGAGCGTCACTACCGTATGCATCTTGTATAATGTACCTGCTGGGAAACAAGGACAAAGACCAAGGGCACGCCTTTATCTCCATGGCCAAAGCCAGGTTCTACGGCGCTCTCAGGGGTAAGGTCGGCGGGAAAAGAAGTAAAGGACGCTTGAGTGGTTGGAGGGTGAGTCCAGAGTGGCCGATGAAAGTGGATCAAATCAAACCAATGTCCCGACGGTGGCGCCAGGCGGCGACGCGCGGACAATGTCGCGCATCAGGGACTTCGGGCTGCACGAGAACGGTCTGCAAAAGATCGACTGGGTGAAGGCGCACATGCCGCTGTGCCGCGCGCTGGAGGAGGAGTTTCGCCGCGACAGGCCGTTTGCCGGCAAGCGCGTCGTCATCTGCCTTCACCTTGAGGCAAAGACGGCCTATCTCGCGAAAGTTGTCCAGGCGGGCGGCGCGGATGTCGCCGTCGTAGCCTCCAATCCGCTCTCGACGCAGGACGATGTCGTCGCGGGGCTCGTGCACGGCGGCGTGACGGCGTACGCCTGGCACGGCGCGACGGCGGCCGAGTACGCGGAGCACATTGCCGCGGCGCTTGACTTTCGGCCGCAGCTCGTGATCGACGACGGAGGCGATCTCGTGTCGACCATGCACCTGACGCGCCCGGAGCAGGCCGCCGAAGTGACCGGCGGCTGCGAGGAGACGACGACGGGCATCCTGCGCCTGCGCTCGATGGAGCGGGAGGGCGCCCTGCGCTTTCCGATGATTGCCGTCAACGACGCGCAGTGCAAACACCTGTTTGACAATCGCTACGGAACGGGCCAGTCCGTCTGGGACGGCGTCATGCGCACGACCAATCTGGTTGTGGCGGGCAAGACGGCCGTCGTCGCGGGCTACGGCTGGTGCGGCAAAGGAGTGGCCATGCGGGCCAAGGGGCTGGGCGCGCGCGTGATCGTGGCGGAGGTGGACCCTGTGAAGGCGCTGGAGGCGATGATGGACGGATTTGCCGTCATGCCCATGGAGCGCGCGGCTGCGCAGGGCGACTTTTTCATCACGGTCACGGGCAACAGGGATTGCATCGCCGGCCCGCACATTGACGCGATGAAAACAGGCGCCGTGCTCGCCAACGCAGGCCACTTTGATGTGGAGATCAGCAAGCCCGCCCTGCGGGAACGGGCTTCGTCTGTGCGCGCGGTGCGGCCGAATGTGGAAGAATTTACACTACAAGACGGGCGGCGGATCTACCTGCTTGCGGAAGGACGGCTGGTCAATCTCGCGGCGGGAGACGGCCATCCGGTGGAAGTGATGGACATGACCTTCGCCCTGCAGGCGCTTGCGCTGCGCCATCTGGCGGAGAACGCTCCCGCTCCCGGCGTCCATTCGTTGCCTCGCGAACTGGACGAGCGCGTGGCGCGCATGAAACTTGCCGCGTCCGGCGTCGAGACCGACAGGCTGTCGGAGGCGCAGGCCGCCTACCTGAACAGTTGGCGGACCGAGTGACAGACCCCACGGCTAGGCTGCCGGGGGCTTCCCGCGGACATTTGGTGACAGGACAGTCTGCAGGTTCACTGGGCCGCCGTTATACCCTTTGCTCATCGTGAGTTCCGCGAAGCGGTGTCTGTGCAGGGGCAAAGGGTGTAATGGCGACTGGCAGAAGACTCCGGCCGGCAGTGGAACCTCTGCGCAACGCAACATACCATGGCAAAATGAGGTGAGCGTTCATGCGGCCTGTCATCGGCATTTCCGGGAACCTGACCAGCGACCAAAACGGTCGCAGCGGCCTGTTTCTCGGCGTGGACTACTACGAGGCGATCCATGCGGTTGGAGGGATTCCCACCGCGCTCACGTTCGGCGGCGAGCCGGATGCGCTATCTGAGCTGGCCCTGCGCATCGACGGGCTGCTCTTAAGCGGGGGAGACGATGTGAATCCGCACGTGTTCGGCGAGGAACCGCGCCTTGGGCTCGGCTCGGTGACGCCCGCGCGCGACGCGCTAGAGGTGGGACTGTTCCGCCGCATGCGCGAATTGCACAAGCCGGTCTTCGGCATCTGCCGCGGCATTCAATTGATGAATGCGGCCATGGGCGGCACGCTGTACCAGGATCTGGTCCGCGAGTGGCCCGGGAAGCTGCAGCATGCGCAAAAAGGTCCACGCCAGCATGCCGGGCACGCCGTGCAGGTTGAGCCCGGCACCAGGCTGCGCGGAATTCTGGGCGCAGACCAGGTGTTTGTCAATACATTTCACCACCAGGCAGTGCGCGACCTCGCTCCCGGCTGTGTGGTCACGGCGCGCAGCCAGGACGGCCTGATCGAGGCGATCGAACTGCCCGGCGACGACTTTGTGCTCGGCGTCCAGTGGCATCCGGAAAACCTGTGGCGCACGATGGCGGAACACCGCAGGCTATTTGCCGCCTTCGTGGATGCGGCGGCGCAGGCCAAGATTGCGCAGGAATGCGAGGTCGTCGGCGCAAAAGAAAAACAGGGAGCGTAGCCTGCGGCCCGTGTGGCGGCGAAAGTAAAGCAGCGAGAGCAGGAGCGACAGGCCGTACGCCGTTGAGGAGGCAAGCGCCGCGCCGGATATCCCCATGTGCGGGATGAGCAGCACGCACAGGAGGACATTGGTCGCGAAGCTTGCCCCCTGCATGTACATCGGATAGCGCACCTTGCCGAGCTGGTCGGTGAAAAACTGTGTCAGCACGCCGACCGTCCCGTAGGCGGTCGTTCCCGCGAGCAGAATCTGGAACGGCGGGACGGAGGCGGCGTAGCGGTCGGTGAAAATGATGTGAATCAGCGGCGAGAAGACGGCGAACAGGATGATGGCGCACGCGACCATGAGCCAGAAGGTGAAGCGGAAGGTGCGTTCCGTCAGTTCGGTCGAATCCGCCCGGTCGCGGTGGGCGACGCGCGTGTAGACGATCAGCGCGATGCTGCTGGAAACCTGCCACAGGATTTCCGACGCGGTCACGGCGATGGAGTACAGGCCCGTGGCGTGCGCGCCCTGCAGCAACATTACGGAGTAGAAATCGCCGCGCAGGTTGAACTGTGTGAGCACATTTTGCAACGAGATGTTGCGTCCGTAACGAAACATCTCGCGTGCGACGGCCGTGTCTTTCGCAGGGCGCAGGGGAACTGCCGCGAGGCGCCGCACGACGCGGACGATGACGGCGGCCGCCAGGAGGTTGGAGACCAGCCATGCGCCGAGCGTGATCACGAGCAGGTGAGGCCGGACGCCCGCGGGATGGAAGTGGTCGGTGAGCAGGATGGCGGTCGCCAGGATGAAAAAGATTGTGCCCTGCAGCATATTCAACCGATTGAGCCAGTCGATCTCGTTCAGGGCCTGGAGCAGGCGTGAGCAGAATCCGAACAGGACGACAAACGGCATGGCGGAGAGCACAAACGCGCCGTAGACAAACAGCGTGTCCGGCGTTGCGGCGTTGAGGATGAGTGCGAGCGCGAGGAGTCCGGCGACGGCGGCCATGACCAGCAGGTAAAAGCGCGCGAGCGCTCCGACAACCCGGGGACGG
>JAJZZT010000529.1 GCA_021797415.1 Bacillota bacterium | reverse complement strand
TCTCCCACCGCCTGAAAAAAACGGTAGTAAAGGCTTTCGGCCGACACATGGGCAAACAGCTCCCTGATGACGGTCCGATCTCTTTGACCGCTGCGCATTTCACGAAATTCGGCCACTCTGCCGTCGCGCAGAATGATTCGCATCATGCCCGCCTCCCGGAGTGTCTTGCTCGCTTGCGTTACTTTATAGCATACTGGACCCATGCTGTATTGCTCCATTGACCACGGAGTCGGCGCTCTCCTCCATGGAATATGTGATAACCCATATTTCGGCAGGCGAGTGGCGGAATAAAGAACATGGGAGTGTGTGCGCCGTGTTTGAGCCGCCAGAGATCTCCTGTGAGACTGTAAAGTCACCGTTCGGTCACACCGTCGTCATTGGTCTCGGCAATCCACTCATGAGTGACGAGGGGATTGGAATCCGTCTCCTTGCCGAACTCACCGAATGCTTGCACCGCGAGGAGTTTGCGGGCGTCCTGTTTCTGGACCTGGGCACGTCGGGGGCCAAGGTTCTCCACGCCATCGCCCGAAAACGCAAAGCCATCTTTCTGGATTGCGTCTTCATGGGGGAGCGGCCTGGAGCGATTCGCAGGTTCAGCATGGACGACGTGCGTTCCCTTAAGATTCTCAGCCGTTTTTCCTTTCACGAAGCGGATCTGCTTGGAATCCTCGAACTCTCCCGAAAGCTGGGGGAATATCCCGAAGAAGTCGTCATTTTCGGGATTGAACCCCAGGAGATTGTCCCTGGAGACGGACTCTCATCGGTTCTAATTGCCAGACTGCAGGAATACATGGCCATGATTGAGGGCGAATTGCGTCCCGAGAGTTCCGGAGAGTGATTATCCCTGTAACCGCGCCAGGGCGACGGCCGTCTGTCCGGCGGCCAAACCGCCGTCGTTCGCCGGCCATTTTACAGGGTGATACACCGCGAGACCCGCGCGCTGCGCCGCCTGCACAAACCAACGCAACAGCCACGGATTCTGCCACACGCCCCCGCCCAATATGACCTGGCGAATCCCGTTTTCCGCGGCGATGCGTTGCGCCGCCTCTACCAGAGCCGCGCAAAACCCGCGGTGAAATCGGGTCGCCATGTGCGTTCGCGGCGCGTTGCCGCGCAAGTCTATGAGCAATTGCCGAAGGCCCGGTTGCAACTCCACCAGCCATCCGCCCCGCTCCAATACGACCGGAAACTCATATTCACCCGTGACCGAAGGCGTCACGTACGCTTCCAATTGCAATGGCAACTCGCTCTCAAAGGTAGCGACCTTGCGCCCCGTGACGAGTACGCCCGCCACATCGAACAGACGCCCTGCGCTGGAGGAACGATAGCCGGGCAAACGGCTGCGCAACACCCTTTCCGTAAGTCTCACCTGCTTCTCATCCAGTTCCAGAGCGGCATTCACAAACGGCGCGAACTCCTCCCACAACCCCAGTTCATAGAGGTAGTTCAGAACCAGACGCCAGGGTTCCCGCACAGCGTTTTCGCCAGAGATCATGCGCAGAGCGCGCAGATGACCCACCCGGTAAACCCGTTGCATATCGCCAAGGAGAAATTCCCCGCCCCACACCGTCCCGTCGTCGCCGTACCCCGTCCCATCGAGAATGATCCCCAGCGCAGGGGAGGACAGGCGATGTTCCAGCATGACGGCCGCCATGTGCGCATGGTGATGCTGTACGCGAAGTTTCGCTTCGAAACGCTGTTTGGCGTAAGCCTGGCTGACATAATCCGGATGCGGATCATGGACGACATACTCGGGACGGACGCGCAGCATCTCCAGATACCACTCCACCTGCTCCTCAAAGACTTTAAGCGTGAGACGTTCAGCCAAATCGCCTATATAGGGGCCAAGCCACATTTTCCCCTCTCCGGAAACGGAAAACGCATTCTTTATGTCGCCCCCCAGCGCCAGCAGAGGCGGAAGGTTTTTCCCAATGCACGCCACACTTTCCGCCTGTGGCACGAAACCGCGCGAACGCCGGATGACGTGCCGCACGCCGTCGTCAATGCGCAAAATCGAATCGTCGACCGGCCGCATGATTGGTCGATTGTGAACGAGAAACCCGTCCGCGATGGCTCCAAGTCGCCGCAATCCATCGTCAATTGTGAAGGCAAGCGGCTCCCCGCTCACATTGCCGCTCGTCATGACGAGCGCTGAGAGCGCTGCGTCAGCAGTCAGCAACACATGCACCCCAGTGTACGGCAGGAACACACCGTACCGGTTCATGAACGGCGCGACTCCGGGCGCCAGGTCAGCGTTCGCGCGCTTGTGCACCAGAAGGATCGGATGCTCTTTGGAGGTCAACCAACCGCGCTCTGCATCGTCAATGACGCAAAACTCGGCCAGAGCCGCTTCGGTCATCATCACCGCAAACGGTTTTGTCGGTCGTCGCTTGCGCTGCCGCAAGCGCTGCACAGCGGCCTCCTCTCTGGCGTTGACGGCAAGATGAAATCCGCCAATGCCCAGCACCGCAACAATCTTCCCCGCGCGCAGTGCCGCTTTGGCCTGCTTCAGCGCTTCTTCCCCTTGACCCGCCGATCCGCCGTCCGGTGTCATCCACTGCAATTCGGGACCGCATGAATCGCAGGCGGTGGCCTGGGCGTGAAACCGGCGGGACTGTACCGTGGTGTACTCCTCACGGCATTCATTACAGAGCGTAAAGTCTTCCATCACTGTGGTGTGACGGTCAAAGGGCAAACTCTTCGCGATGGTGTACCGCGGGCCGCACTGCGTACAAGACGTAAACGGATAGCGATAGTACCGGCTGCCCGGAGTTTGCATGTCGCGCACACAATCTTCACAGATCGCAAGATCGACCGGAATGCCAAAGGAAGCGCTCCGTGCGCCGGCCGCCGAGCTGACAATCTGAAAATCCGAATACCCTGCGGCAGGCGCAGGCTTGACATCGATCTGTTCAATATCCGACACAGCCGGGCGATCCGTGCGCAAGCGCCGGATAAATGCAGCCAGGACTTCGGGTTCGCCTTCCGCATCAATCCTGACGCTGGCTCCTTCATTGCGGACCCTGCCGGCGACGCCCATGCTTTCAGCCAGTCGGCGCACAAAAGGGCGGAACCCCACGCCCTGCACCACACCCGTGACAAACAGGATCAGGCGTTCGGTGGTCATCGGAGTTCCGTTTGCGAGCCTGTTGTCGGTGGTCACGGGGACTCCGTTCCTTTTGCGGCTGCGCCAAGCGGCCGCTTCTCCAGCACACGCTTATGGAGCCAGTCGATCCAGCGGTCGAACCCTTCGCCTGTGCGCGTCGACAGACCAAGGATGTCCGTCTCGTTGTGAATAGACCGGATATTGCGCTCGGCCAGATCCAGATCAAAATCCGTGTACGGCAACAAATCAATCTTAGTAATAACAGCCAATTGCGCACGCCGAAAAATGCCCGGATATTTTAGCGGCTTGTCCTCCCCTTCCGTGGTGCTGAGCAAAACGACTTTAAAATCTTCTCCCAGATCGTACGAGGAAGGACAGATCAAATTGCCGACGTTCTCAATGATCAGCAGATCCAGATCACCCTGCTCCACAAACGGCAAATGTTTTTGGATCATATGGGCTTCGAGATGGCACGTGCCAGAGGTGACGATCTGTTTCACGGGAGAACCATAGACCGCCAAACGTTTGGCGTCGTTCTCTGTTTGGACGTCCCCGACGAGAATCCCGACGTTCAATTGGTTACGCAAACTCAGCAGGGTTTTCTCCAACAGTGCGGTTTTTCCGGAACCCGGAGAACTGATCATGTTTAGGGTCAATACGCGCCGCGCCGCCCAATGCGCGCGAAGTTCAGCCGCCAATTCATTGTTCGCCGCCATCACACTCTTGTTCACGTCAATCTTCGCCATCAAAGCTCACCTCCAGATAGGAAACCTCCAACTGTCCCCCGCCAATCACGTCGACACCCTGCGAGTGGCAAGCCTCGCACGCGAACAGGAATTCGCCCGTCACCGTGACGTGGCCGCACGCCTTGCATTGCAATTGCAACTTTTCTTCTTCCACCGCAAAAACCGTATGCTCAGTCAGCGGGTCGCTTTTCTTCAGTACATCCAGGCAGAACAGCAGATTGTCTCTTTCGACAGCCATCATCCGCCCCACCGACACGGACGCGCCGGTCACCCGAACGGCGTTTGCGTCCGCGCCCTCATTTGCAACAATCCGGATGATTTGCTCCGCGATGCTCAGTTCGTGCATGTCAACAGATCCTCGGCAATTGGTCTAAAGACAAAAGGTCCAGTACACGCACCGCGCCGATGTACGTCTCCAGACTGGCGAAACCAGAAATGTCGTTTGTCACCACGCCGACAATGGACGCATCTCTCGCTTCCTGCACAGTGCGCATGATCCGCAGGCATTGCTGCGCGTCCTCCGGCGCCACCACCGCAACCAGCTTCCCTTCGTTGGCCAGATAAAGCGGGTCAAGACCCAGCACTTCGCAGATGCCGCGCACGTCTTCCCGGATGGGGATCGCGGTTTCGCGTATGCGCAGGTTCAAACCGCTGGCCTGCGACAGTTCCTGCACGGTTGTGGCGAGACCTCCGCGGGTCGGGTCGCGCATGCAGCGAATGCCTGGCAGGGCTCGCACCGCCGTCACCACATCGCGCAAACTGGCCGTGTCGCTCTGAATCTGACTTTCAAAATCGATCTCGAACCGGTGCGCCAATACACTCGCGCCATGATCGCCAATCGTACCCGACGCAATCACCACATCACCCGCGCGAATTTTTGCCGGACTCCAATGGATCCCATTGGGCACAAACCCGACGCCCGCCGTTGTGATGTACAGTCCGTCCGCAGCGCCGCGCTCCACCACCTTCGTGTCGCCGGCCACGATCTGTACGCCCGCCTTTCGCGCGGCGGCAGCCATCGATTCGACAATGAAAACCAGATTTTTGGTCGGGAGTCCTTCTTCCAGAATAAAGGAAGCTGTGAGATAGGCCGGTGTCGCTCCGCCCATGAGCAGATCGTTGACCGTCCCATTCACCGCCAGGTCTCCGATATTGCCCCCTGGGAAAATATACGGTTTGACGACAAACGCGTCGGTTGACAGCGCCATGCGTTCCGTGGAAGGATCCAAAATCGCCTGGTCGCCGAGCGCTTTGAGATGCGGATTGTCGAACTGGGGAACAAACAGCGTCTCAATCAATTGATGGGTCAATTTTCCGCCTGTGCCCTGCGCGATTTGAACCCCATCGGGCAGGTCTTCAACCGTCAACGGTCGGCGCCGGGGAAGTTCCTTTGCGTTCAACCGTAAGCACCTCCCGCTTCCTCCGCAACATACCGATAGCGATAATACGCGGCGCACGTTCCTTCCATCGAAACCATGCAGGCGCCAAGAGGTTGCTCCGGCGAACACTTCGTTCCAAAAGATGGACACTCCCGCGGCTGCCTCACACCTTTCGTGATCTGTCCGCAGATGCATTCGCCCGGTTCCTCGGGAGGGGGCAACCGCATCCATTCGTAAAACTTGTAATACGCATCAAACGCGCGCAATTCCTCACGCAAGGACATGCCGCTGTCCCCGATCAGGCCGATGCCCCGCCATTCCTGTTCCGCAGGGATAAAAACTTCTTTCACCACATCCAACGCGCGGCGATTGCCGTATTCCGTCACCGCGCGGGAATACTGCACCTCGACTTCACAGCGCCCCTCGCTGCGTTGCTTCAGGATCATGAAGAGCGATTGAAGAATGTCGTTGGGTTCAAAACCCGAAATCACAACCGGCCGATGATACTCTCTGGGGATAAATTCATAATCCCGGCTGCCCACAATGGTGCTGACATGTCCAGGACCGATGAACGCATCGATGCGAACAGCGGGATCATCGAGCACCGCCCGAATGACAGGCGGCACCAAAACGTGGTTGCCGAGCATCGAGTAGTTCGTCAAGTTCAACTGTTTCGCGCGAATCACACTGAATCCGTTCGCCGGAATCGTCGTTTCAAAGCCGACAGCGAAAAACACGACTTCACTGTCGGGATTTTCAACTGCCAACTGCACGGCGTCGAGGCTCGAATACACGATCCTGACATGGGCGCCCTTCGCCTTTTCCTGCAGCAAACTGGACGAAGAACCCGGCACCCGCATCATGTCGCCATAGGTGGCGATGATGGTTCGGGGGCGGCGCGCCAGTGCGATCGCCTGATCAATCTTCGCGATGGGCGTGACGCACACCGGACACCCGGGACCGTGGATAAACCGGATTGCCGGGGGCAACACCTGCTCAATTCCGGAACGCACGATGGCATGCGTGTGTCCACCGCAAATCTCCATGATACTGAGGGGCTCCTCACCCATTTGGCGAATCTGCTCCACCAAATATCTCGCTACTGCGGGATCCCGATACTCGTCGACAAGCTTCATGCAGAATCCCACCTCCTGCCGATGAAAATCCCGCGCTTTCGCGTTGGGGTCACGGCTTACTCCCGCCACATTTCTTCATTGAACTGCGCACGCAAGATGTCCAGCGTGTTTTGCGCTTCTTGTTCGTCGATTCTCTGCAGGGCAAATCCGACGTGCACAAGTACGTAATCTCCGGTCCGGACCTCATCAAGCAGGTCCATACACACCTGACGCCTCACTCCGGCCACATCGACCGTCGCCATACTTTGATGGATCTCCAGCACCTGTCCAGGAACAGCCAAACACATGACCAACCCACCCCCCGGCACGCTATACGAACTTTACGTGCAGATAATGCGTGGAACAAGACACGCAGGGATCGTACGAACGAACAAGCATCTCCAGCCAAAGGCGGATTTCATCCTCGCTTCGGTCGACGATTTGCGGCAGCAGCACTTCCATGTCTCTTTGAATATTGCCGTGGTTTTGATTGGTCGGGATGCTTAAATTGGCGGATATACAACGGCCCTGTTGATCAAAGGCGTAGCGATGGAACAAAATGCCCCTCGGGGCTTCAACGCAACCGACTCCCTCGCCGGCCTGCGGTTCAACGCGGGGGATTTCCTGCCGCAAACCGGCGGTCAGGAGTTCATCGAGCAATTCCAGTGCGGACTCAACCAGATGCGCACACTCCACAACCTGGGCAATGGTATTGAAATACGGGTTGTGGCGCCGCATCTCCAGTTCAAACGCCCGAGCGATGTCCTTGGCGAGCGGCCTTAGATGGGCGGAATTCAGGTTGTAGCGCGCCAATGCGCCAACCGCATAGGAATCGCGGTGCCAGCGCGCCCATTTCGCCGTCGATTGGGGAGATACGTATTCATTGACAACGGATTCAAACTCGGTGACCGGGACCGTCTCCGCCATGTCCGTACTGCCGATGCGCCCGTCATAAAAGGTGTACACGTCCGGCTGCACGAGTGCGACATATTCCGTCTCGCGCTCAAAGTCGGGAAACTGGTCCGCCAGACTGAGCAGTACTCCGACCAACGCGTTAAGGTCGGGTACGGCTTCCGAAAGCATGGCGCGAAGTTCCCGCAATTCCGTCTCGCTGGGGATTTTGCTGAAACCGCCCGGTTTGAAAGTGATCGGGTGAGTGGTGCGCCCCGCCAGAAGATCGGACCAATTATTGGCCATTCGATGCAGCTTGATCACGGTTTGGACGACATCAAAATGCGTCTGCACAAGCGGGACGACAGATTTTGCCCCCAACATGTCGGGAGCAACCAGATACCCGGCATGCAGGACGTGACTTTGGACCTGTTCCGAATAATGCGCCAATAGACGCAGCTTATCGGTCTGTTCGGAGACGGGAATCCGCATGGCGGATTCGATCCCTTTGATACAGGCAAGCGAATGGCTGATCGAACAGATCCCGCAGATCCGGCTCACAACGGTCTGAAGATCCTCCCAACTCCGTCCGCGCAACATGGCTTCAAAAAAGCGCGGAGCCTCAGGAACCTGCCATTCCACCTGTTCGATGACGCCGTCCTGGACATTGACCGCGATGTTTCCATGGCCTTCGATCCGGGTGACGTGATGGACATCCACCTTCTTGTTCATCTCCGCGCCTCCTGATATCCAAATAATTGCATGCGGTCTTCCAGGTCCTCAGCCCTCTTCCCGTATCTTTCCATGACTTCTCTTGCGGCTTGCACGTTCGGTTCATCTACGGATCCGCGGCAACCAAAACACCACGCCCCAAAGGAGGGACAGCGGGCGTCGCATCCCGCTCTCGTGATCGGCCCCAGGCAGATTTCACGGTACTCATAGCGACAGACATTTTCCTTTCGCTTGCACTCCACGCAGACTGGATAATTCGGAATTTCCGGCTTTTTCCCCTGAACCAGGGAACGAACGACATCAGCAAATTCTCGGCGGTCGATCGGGCAGCCATAGATTTTGTAATCGACCTGGACAACTTCATCCACGGCTTTTGTGGGTGCGCTGTCCAGATGAGGAAGCGCAGAGTCCGCCCCGTAGACGAGTTGTTTGACTTCCGCCAGGTCAAAGCGATTCTTTATCTTGTTCACTCCGCCATCCGCGGCGCACGCCCCCAAGGCCACCAGGATTTTGGCGCGTTCGCGGATCCGGCGCACTTTCTCTTCATCTTGCGGGCGGGTGATGGAACCTTCGATGATGGCCACATCGTACTCTTCACCCTGTTCAGACATGCCTTCCCGCCACTCGACCAGGCGCACAATGGAAATGAGGCCCAAGATTTCTTCCTCCATGTTGACGATCTGGAGTTGACATCCTTCGCAACCGGCGAAATCGAAAATCGCGACCCTCGGCTTGTTCATCGTATCGCCTCCATGACTTCCCTGATATCCGCGTATTGAAAGACCGGACCCTCCTGACAGACGTACACGCCGTTCATCTGACAGTGGCCGCATTTGCCGACGCCGCATTTCATGCGGCGTTCTAGCGACAGATAAATGGAATCGTCCGACAGTCCCATCTTTTTCAATTCCTCCAACACAAAACGGTACATGACCGGCGGACCGCAAACAATGGCGACGGTATTCTCCGAAGCCACGCGAACCAGGGGCAATAGCGTGGTAATCCTGCCAACATGGCCATGCCAACTTTCATCAGGGTCATCGACGGTTTCCAGCACGGTTACACGATCGCGTGTGCTCCAATCCTGTTGTTCGTCCGCAAAAATGCGTTCGGCCGGCGTCTTCGCCCCGTACAAAATGGTCATCTGTCCATAGTCTTCACGATTGTCAAGGATGTAGTTGATTGCGGAACGTACGGGAACCAGGCCGATCCCGCCGCAGATGAGAAGTACGTCTTTCCCTTTCATGACGTCATGCACGGGAAACTCGGATCCAAATGGACCGCGCACGCCAATGGGGTCACCTGCGGCCAGCTTGCTCATCGCGTTTGTCAAATTGCCCACGTTTCGCACCACCATCTGAAAAGTCCCCGTCTGAGTTGGCGAGGAACTGATGGAAATGGGCGCCTCGCCAAAGCCGGGGAGAGAAATCTCAACAAATTGTCCCGGTCCATGACCCAGTTCGTGGCCGGAATCCAGCCTGATTTCATAGAATGTCTCCAGTTCTGTCAAACGTCTCGCCTGCACCAAGGTGGCAGCCTGTGGAACATACATGTCCCCGGAGGGAATATCCTCCAATGGGAGGGTTCCATCCGGCAAGAATTGGGCGGTCGGCCGTGCAGTCGACTCCAGGACGCCGACAGCCCCGCGATCTTCTCTCTGTTTCGCCACTGAGTTTGTTTGGGAAAACGCGGCAGGCTCCGGAGCGTGGATGTCCGAACTTTGCGCGAATAACCGATTATACACTTCCACCGGATTGGCGATGCCGGCAACGCACGCAGAAATGCAACGACCGCAGCCCACACAGGCTACGAAACCAAATTTGTCCGGGATATAACTGCCTTTGCGGTAAAAGCGATGACGGTAACGCTCCGCCGATTGTTTCCGGAAATTGTGCCCGCCCGCAACTGAAGCAAATTCGTTCAACAGACAGGCGTCGCAGGCCCGTGTGCGAGTGCCTGACTGCATATCCCAATTCAGGTCGTCATGAACATCAAAACAGTAGCAGGTCGGGCACACAAGGTTACAGGAACCGCACGAGAAACAGAGCCGGGCCTTCTCCTCCCATACCGGATCGTCGTAGGACTGCGCCAGGAGCGCCGGCAGTTCTTCCGGCCGGCACTTGAGTTCGTGCCTGTTCAGCGTCCCCCGGTTATTCCTCCACACTTGTTCGCGTTTTTCAAAGTCCACTTCCGTCGGCTCGGCGCCTCCCTGATGGACGGCGAGAAGCGCTTCTCCCTTGTCGGTTCTGGCATCCGCCAGATAATCTGCGCCGATTTTGGTCAGGAGAAGATCAAACCCGTCCTGCACGGTCGCGGTGTTCATGGAGGACGCAAACACATGCGCGGACGCCGTCTGAACATCGCAAGCGACGATGGCGGCCTGGCGGCGGCGCGTCATATAGTGGACATCATAATGCCCCGCGCTAAAGACGGCGTCCAGTTGCGAGATGGCGACAACATCGTACGGGTGAACCCCGAAAAGAATAAATGGCTCGCGCTCAATACGACTTGTGTATTCCCCCTGGACGGTGAATTCCATGAGGTCTTCTCGTTGAGGAAGAAAGTATTTTTTGGGCGGGAGAAGGGTAACATCATAATCCAGTCGCAGATCCTCGGCTTTCGATAACGGTCCGAAAACGAACCGCCCCTCCTTGCCCTGCACTCCGACGACGCGCTGCTTTGCGATGAGTCCGTCGACCCAGGAATCCAGATCCTGTTGGTTGAGCTTCCGTGTACTCATAATGGCCTCCTTTTAGAGGTTGTTCAAAGCGCCTGTTCAAAAAGTGGGCAGGGTTGATTCGCGCAGGGCAAGGGGACATGGGATAAACCGAGTGTGCAGTGGATTTTATCCCATGTCCCCTTGGAAGCAGCCAGAAATGTGGACCGAGCGTACGTTCTTGGTACGTGAGGGAGCATTTCTGGCGATGACGCGGCAATGCGCCGGGGAGTTCTGCCCCCTTTTTGAACAACCTCTTAAAGAACCTGTTCAAAAAGTGGGCAGGTAAGACCCGCACAGTACAAGGAAGCAGCCAGAAATGTGGACCGAGCGTACGTTCTTGGTACGTGAGGGAGCATTTCTGGCGATGACGCAGCAATGCGCCGGGGAGTTCTGCCCCCTTTTTGAACAACCTCTTTAAGCGGGTTCACAATGACAGAATGCCGGCCAGTTCATAGATCGACAGATCCAGCCTGCGCTCGCTCGCGAGCGCTTCCGCAATGTCGACCGCCACCAGTTGGGAGCCCCGGACGCCCACCATCCTGCCCGATTCGCCGGCGCGCAACAGGTCCACCGCATGCGCCCCCATCCGCGACGCCAATAACCGGTCGAACGCCGTCGGCGAACCGCCCCGCTGCAGGTGGCCGAGCACCGTGACTCGCACCTCCCAGCCCGTCGCTTCCGCAATCTGGTCGCCGATGTCCATGCCGCGGCAGACTCCCTCCGCCACGAGGATGATGCTGTGCCGCTTCCCGCGCTCCACGCCGTGGCGCAGCTTGGCGATCACATCGTCGAGCACAAACGGCGCCTCGGGGATCACGATCGATTCCGCCCCGCCCGCCAGCCCCGCGATCATCGCGATGTCGCCCGCCCCGCGGCCCATCACTTCCACCACGTATGTACGTTCGTGGGAGGTGGCCGTGTCCCGTATCTTGTCGATGGCGCCGATCACCGTGTTGACGGCTGTATCGAATCCGATCGTGTAATCCGTCCCAGGGATGTCGTTGTCAATCGTCCCCGGAATGCCGATCGTCCGCACGCCGCGCCGCGCCAGGGCAAGCGCGCCGCGAAAGGAACCGTCCCCGCCGATCACGATCAGGCCGTCGATGCCGTGCCGGGCG
>JAJZZT010000283.1 GCA_021797415.1 Bacillota bacterium | reverse complement strand
TTTTTGCGCGATGGAAAATGGGGGGGCGGGAGCGCGTGGAGTTGCCATGGGTCGATATGGTGTGTATGATAGCGATGTTATGGGTTGGTGTTGCCAAGTTCTGGTCTGCCTTGTCGGAATTGCGGTGGTTGAATATTGTATGGGAAAACTTTGATTTTGTGGTGTATTCTTGATGGTTTCGTGTGAGAAAATGCTTAACTGCTTCGTAATTAGAAATTTGGTGGATTCTGAGTGGTTGGAAAACCTGTTGTGAAACGGTATGTTGGAAGAAGTGGTTTCCCCGTGTATGCGGGGATGAAAGATGCCACAACCCCGTCCATGGACCTGCTGGTCAGGTTTCCCCGTGTATGCGGGGATGAAAGCAACTCAAGCCCCCACTTCCGGATCCTGGGCAAGGTTTCCCCGTGTATGCGGGGATGAAAGGACGCCTTCAGGCATCACTCTACGATCAGGCCGGTTTCCCCGTGTATGCGGGGATGAAAGGGAGCCGCGCGCTGACGCTGCACCTCATCAATCGGTTTCCCCGTGTATGCGGGGATGAAAGATCAAAGCTCGTGAGCGGGCAGAGGTCGTTATCGGTTTCCCCGTGTATGCGGGGATGAAAGGCAATCTATATCCACGCTGCAGGTCGGGCCGAGGTTTCCCCGTGTATGCGGGGATGAAAGGACAGGTTGTACCCCTGATCGGCCAGGGCCTGCGGTTTCCCCGTGTATGCGGGGATGAAAGGGTCAAAGACTATCTGCCCAGCTATCAACAATAGGTTTCCCCGTGTATGCGGGGATGAAAGGTAGCACCCCACACGCTCCCCCCGGCGATCCAGGGTTTCCCCGTGTATGCGGGGATGAAAGGGCGGGCAGTCGCAATCGGCGCGGGCGCGACAGGGTTTCCCCGTGTATGCGGGGATGAAAGGTATCCGGCGCTGGTCGTCTGTCCCGCCGTGGTGGTTTCCCCGTGTATGCGGGGATGAAAGCCCAGCTTATCACGGATGGCTTTCCCTCCCCCCGGTTTCCCCGTGTATGCGGGGATGAAAGGTGCTGGTATACCGCAGCGCTGGCTTCTAGTGAGGTTTCCCCGTGTATGCGGGGATGAAAGGATAAGCAGCATACTGCTTCGGCTTCAGATGCTGGTTTCCCCGTGTATGCGGGGATGAAAGGCTGGAAGCCCGCGATGTGCTTTTGCGGAGATCGGTTTCCCCGTGTATGCGGGGATGAAAGGAAGACCGGTAAAAAGCGCTGGCGTCTTGAAGAGGTTTCCCCGCGTATGCGGGGATGAAAGGGATTTAGGCGCGGCCATCGTGAGTTCTTCGGCGGTTTCCCCGTGTGTGCGGGGATGAAAGGAAAGGCATGGCCGTAAGTCTCCGTTGTGGTTTTTTGTTGCCCCGTGTAAAGGTATGAAGGACTAGCGCCAGCGGATATACGGGGATGAAAGGTAGCAACTGTGGAGCTTGCCGTAGACTAGGTTTGCCTCGTGTGCATGCGGGGATGAAAGGTACTGTTCCAGATGTGGGGTTTGACTGATAAAGGTTCCCTGCGTATGCGGGGATGAAAGGAAAGGTTCGTGGATGCTGAGTAACGTTCCAATTCTCGTCTGCCCTGTGTATATGGGGATGAAAGGGAGCGGAAAAGCGGAAGTGGCACACTGGTTCGCCTGCCCGTGTATAAGGTTCCCCGTGCATGCGGGGATGAAAGACAGAGCTTGTTGTACAGGGTGCGCGGGGGCAGGGTTTCCCCGTGTATGCGGGGATGAAAGGATTGGTGCGCTGGAACAACAGCAGGTCTTGGCGGTTGCCCTGCGTATACGGGGACGTAAAGGAAAGAAAATCGGACGGAGTTTTCTATAAGTTGACACCCTCGCCGTTTAGTCGTAATATCTCTATCATAGGTTGTATCGCGGTAACCACGGCATGCCGCCGGTCTCTCGGTATGGTCTGCCCCGCGTATGCGGGGATGAAAGGTATGAAAGCGAGATGGTTCGCCCCGTGTTTGCGGGGATGAAGAGAAAAATGGAGGCATTTTATTTTGGACAGACTGAATTTGAATGATCGCGAGTATCAGCCGTTCCTGGTCACGCTGACCATTGGAACGCCGTATATCCCGCCCAAGGTGGCTCCGACCTTGGACGGTTTGCTTTGGGGCGCCGCAGGTTTGGAATCGCCGGACTGCGAGGATATCGCTGAACGCATCCCGCTGAAAAAGACGGATGGTGTTTTCCATGGGTCGCGCATGATGTGCGATCCCCTGTTTCCGGAACGTCCGGTTTCTTTTTTCCAGTCCATCAACAACGAGCGGCGGGAAGACGATCTTCCGGAGTTCTGGATGGATGCCCGTGCCTACAAGGGGTCGTCCGTGGATGTGAGCAAATTGCGCAACGGGGATCCCGGTCGCGGGACTTTCTCCGTCAAGATGGACGGTTACACGCCGTTCAGCCGCGGGTCTTCATGGAAAGTGGGCTTTTATGGTTGTGGCGACATCGCGAGGGTGGAATCCCTGTTGCGCACGCTGCCCGGCATCGGACGCAAGGCGGCGCGTGGTTACGGGTCCATCGTGGCGGATGGTGTGGACGTGACACCGGTAGACCAGGACTGGTCGCTGATGCGGGATGGGAGTCCCATGCGGCCTATCCCCGAAAAGCTCTGGCGTGACTTGGGCGGGTTGCCTCTGCCGCTGAAAATGGCGCGAGCCGAGATGTGCGCGGGACATCCGGACGATCATGAAGTGCTTTGCGTAACGCCTGCGGGAGGGCAGTTGTCATGGTGAACGAATGGGGGAAAGGGTCGGCACAGGAAGCGTTGCTGGCGCGGTTGCGGTCTTTCATGCCGGTGCCGCCCAAAGACGAATCGCTGACGAAGTATCTGGGGGCCGGTTACCCGCTGTTCGGAAACGCCGGCCAGCGGTGGCAGGGCATTCGGGAAATGGGGTTCCCTTTTCTGGTGACGGAAAACCGGATCCTGACGGAATGTTACGCCCGCGCGGTATGCCCGGAAGGCCGTGAAACCGTGGCGCTGGAAGCGTTGGCTTCCGGGGCGTGGAAGATTCCGGACGACTTGCACATCCGCGTCTGGACGCCGCAACCGAAGAAGAAAGGGGAACTTCCGGGGCATGTCTTGCCCGAAACCGAACGGGCGTTCCGGGATGCCGGAGTGCGCGCTTTGGAGTTTATGAACACGGTCAAGACGGCGGAAAACTCCGTGCGGGTGCCCGACATGAAAATGGACGTCAGCCAGCCGTTTTTCGACGAATGGACGTCCGTCGCGCGGTCTGGCAAGCCGTACATCTGTTTTCTGCCGGAAAAGAAGCCCGCCTCCATTTTTGAAGGGTTGCGCTGGTTTCAGTCCGTGTTCGGAATGTCTTTCAACGGAGACAACCGGACGATGACGGAGGACGATTTGCAGGTACGGCTGAGATCCGGCGGTGATGCGGACTCTTCGGAGGCCGTCTGGTTGTGGAAAGTGCGGGAATGGGCGCTGGCGGACGTCGCCGCCCGGCGGCAGGGGTTAGTTGAAGCGGATGGATGGCTGGATTTGACGTCCACACTGGAATTCCGGCTGAACGATGTCGTGAAGCAGGCGAGGAAGACGGAAAAGGGGCGTGCTGACCTGTTGATGGAGGTAGGCTCCGGATTGTTGTCGATGGTGCACGACGGAAAGTCTTCCGATGTGTTGGAGACGATCGACGAAATGCGGGAAGACGCCGACTGCTCCGAGTGGTGGAGTCAAACTCAGAATCTGGACAGGCGCATCCGGGGAAACGGGTTGAACGTCACCTTTTGAAGCGGGTGGCCTCAAATTTGACACAGCAAAAGAAATAACGCTATCATACGCACATAATCGCTGTTTAACTTTACAGGAGTAACGCAACATGATGAAAACGATGACGGTTATTTTCGACGGCGAGATCACCGCCCCTTTGGGCTACGCCAGCAGCAAGAACAGCAAGAAGGATCGTGCGAAGAATACGCAGTATCAGGCGTTGCCGGTCAGCGCCGGGCGCTTCGTTCTTCCCGGAGAACAGTTGGCGGGCGCGCTGCGCCGTGCCGGCATGAACGATATTCGGGACGCCTTCGAGGAAGAGCCGTTGACTTCCATTCTGTCGTTTTACCAGGCGTGCGTGGGCGGCATCGCCGGTTTCGGCAAGCAGTACAAGATGGGTGAGATGACGGACCTGCGCCGTCGGAATCCTTTCGTGAGTCTTTGGGGTAAGGCGGGAGTGCGCGGACATCTCGGTCTGGGCCATGCGGTGGGGCCGGTCACCGAAACCGTGACGGTCCATCAGGGAAAAGAGGGTCCTTATACCCGCGTTACGCCGTCGGTGGAACGGGTGCATGGGTTCCGCTCCGACGATCTGGCGCGGGATCCCGAAACGGATGTGCCGGCGAGCTTCTGGTCGCAGCGCGAAGTGCTGCGCTTCGCCGGCGCTTCGCCGGAAACCGCGAAGCAGGTGGCGGAGTTTGCGGAGCGGAAGGATTTCTTTGATTTTCCGTTGCCCAACAAGGGCGACGCTGTGGCGTTGGAGGCGGATGCCGACGAGGCGGAAGATCCCGCCGGAGGCGAAAAGGAAAAGGGCAAGTTGACCAATATCCAGAACGGGTACGGCGGCTTTGAGTATCTGCCCAATTCCACCACTTTTACGCACCGGTTTTCCCTGACCGGTACCGAAGACGAGATCGTCATGTTGATGGCCTCGTTCAACGGATTTGCCCGCCAACCCCGGCTGGGTGGCCATTGGCGCCACAATTTGGGTTGGGTGAATATGCGGTATACCGTGTATTTGCGGGATGACGATCCCCGTCTGGCGCCTCGCGAGATCGGCAGTCTGTCCATCAACAGCCACATGGACGACCTGAGCGGCCCGGCGCTGACGACCACCGGCAAGGTGTCCGAATGGATGGACGCTTATCTGAATCTGCGGCGGGAAGGTTTCCCCGGCATGGACATCAACGCTGGAGTCGAGGACGAGGCGGCGGTCATCCAGGCCAATCTGAAGAAGATTGCGGGCAAGGCGCGCAAGGATGCCGAGAAGAAGGGCAAGAAGGACCAGAATAAGAAGGACGAGAAGGACAACGGTGTGAGCGATGTGCAGGGTGCGGCGCAGCAGGAGGTGAAGGATGTCGCGTGAAACGTTGAGGAAGGCTTTTGACGAGACGTTGCCGGGGTTGGGCTTCAAGTCTCGTCCCGAACAGTTCCAGTATGCCATGATGGTGCAGGAGAAGCTGGACCTTGGGGCCGACGTCAAGCTCGGTGGCGGTGCGGTTGGGAAAGCGGGTGACATCCCCGGTTCCCGTCCGGTTTTCGGCGCCATCGAGGCGGGCACTGGCACGGGCAAGACTCTGGGGTATCTGATTCCTGTGCTGTTGCATATCGCCGAGACCGGCGGGTGCGCTCGCATCACCACGCACACCTTGGCGCTGCAGGACCAGATTTACGGGCGGGACGCGGTATACGCCGACCGGCAACCGGACTTTTCCAGGGGCGACCGCTCGGACATGGCGGTGGCCTTGGAGGTCGTGGATCGTGTGACCGGGAATCGATTGACTTCCGGGTTCCGCAAGGGGCGTCAGGCGTACCTGTCTCCGATGGCGGTGTTCGAACTGGTTGATGCCGGGAAGGTGACCGGCGTCAAACGTCACAAGGAAGACGCGGCGTTGCTGAACGATTTGTGGGAATGGGCGATGCGCATTCAGGCGTTGCGGGAGCGGCAGGACGAACTGTTCAAGGCCGGAGCTTCGCAGAATGGGGTGATGAGCGACGCGGTCGACCGCCTCAAGGCGGATCTGGAAGCGGACTCCATGCAGGGATTGATCGCCAGTTTCATGGATGCTCATGATGGACGCTTGCCGTCCGGGATCACGGCGGCTGAGATCGGCATGGTGCCCACCGTGAACGACAATCCTTTTCATCGGCATCACGCCGGAAACAGCATGGACCGGGATGTGCTGGTGGTATCCCATACCTTGTCGCTGTTCGACCTCCAGATGGGCGAAGGATCGCTGTTGCCGCCCGCGAAGGTGGTTGTTCACGACGAGGCGGACACCTTGGCTGGCGTTGCCGAGATGTACTCCCGCAAAAAGATTCGCCCGGATCTGCTGCGCAATGCCCTGCACAAGGCGTTCGGTGGCGGATCTCCCGACCCTGTGCAGAGTTTGGACAGCCTGCTGACGAAAATCCTGCACTGGTTCTCCGCCGAGTACGACCAGCGGAATCCCGTGGATTCCAACGGCGAACCGTTGCTGGAAACGCCGGTGTCGGAAGTCATGTTGGACGACAAGACGCCCATTACGACTTCCGTTCTGGGGTACCTTGGGATGCTGCGGCAATCGGTTGTTGATGTTCTGGCTTTGAAGGTGCCGGAAGACGCGACTTTGGATGTTCTGCGATTTTTCGCGGTTCTGAAGCGCGTCCGACAGGAACTGAGCCTGGCGGAAAATGCCTTCCCGGCCAATACCGAGTTTGGGACGCGGCAGTTGTCTCTGGACGAGAATGGCTTGCCGAAAAAAGGTAAGGAGAGCGTGCATTTGGCGTTGGGGTTGACCTGGACGCCCGTCAAGAAATTCCCGGCGTTCGAGGTGGTGAACCTGTATGCCAGCCGGATGTTCGGCAAAGAGTGGTTTTTCAAAAGCGAGAAGCTGGAGACGGTCCTGTTGACCAGCGCCACGCTGCAGACGCCGGCGGCGAAGAACGGGAAGTCCAACGAGTGGACTTACATGTATCGCCTGCTGGGTATGCCGGAGGCCGCCGGGCGGGAGGTTTCCGTGAAGAGGTTCGGAAGCATCCAGCGGATTCATCTGATGAAGTCGGATGCCACGCCGTTTCTGGACAAGGGCAATGATGGGGAGATTCGATACGATCCGGAATGGGTGGACGGCGTGCATTTGATGTTGGCGGACATGCTGAAAACCGGGGAACGCGGATTGGTGTTGACGTCTTCCTTCAAAGACGTGAAGACCATTATGGAAGGGTTCACGGACCGGCGCATCTGGTGGCAGACGGATTCCAAAGAGATGCACTGGCAGGATGGTGTGGAAGCCATGCGTCGCGGGGACTGCCAGATCATGGTGACGCCGTCGGTATGGGCGGGCGCCAACATCCGGGATGAGCGCGGCGGTCAGTTGTTCCGGCATCAGGGTATCCTGCGGGCGCCTATCGGGCCTGGCGACGCCGTCCGCGAAAAGGCTTTGGCCAACTATTTTCGCTGGAAGGGCTTGGACAACCGAGGCGATCCCGATGACGTGGCGCGTCATGCGGTACTGCGCATGGCGGACCAGGCGGGCAAGCACAAGATGACCCAGGGGCTCGGTCGCGGCATTCGTTCTGCTGGGGATGTCATCGAGGTCTGGCTGATGGATCCCCGTCTGGGTCAGGCGCAATGGCAGGCGACGTTCCCGAAGCGGTTTCGCGGGCTGTTCGCGGATCCTGCGGTGTTGCACTTGGTGGACGTGCGGCCTGACCAGGGTGCGCCCGAAGCCGGAAAGAAGATCGGCAGGTTGGCGCAGATGAAAAAGAACCTGCCGCCGAAGCGGCCCGGCCACAACGATTCGAAAGGAGAGCCTCGTTATGACGTTTAATTACCAGGAAGCCATGATCACCTTCGCCGCCGAAGAGGTCCCTGACCTCTACGCCATTCACCAGCGGACGCTGGCGGTCACGAACGGGAACCAGCGGATCACCTATGCGCCGGTGGGTTTGAACCGGGAGAAGCGCATGGCGGTGGCGCTGCGGGCGATGCCTGACGTGGAGGTACCCGCTGGACTTGCGTTTGAAAATATGACCATCGAAAAGAACGCTATCCTCACTATTCATGCGGGTGTGCGTCTGGTGAAGCGGTCGGACTTCGGCGAGCGCATGCCGACCCCCGAAGAAGCGTTGGAGAAGTGGAACGCGGCGTTGACGGCGGGCGGCTTCCATGCGGAAAACACTCGCATGGTGGAGTCCGCCATTACGTTTCATCACAAGCGCCTGAACCAGAATATCCGTCTGCCCTTCTGGGCGGTGTCCAGCACGTTGACGGTGGTGGACGCGGAGCAGGCGGCGGCGACCATGGTGCGCGGCGTGGGCCGGAGCCGGGGGTTGGGGTTCGGAATGTTGAGGGTGGTGGGGAAAGCAATTTAAGCCGTCCATCCCATCCTTTATTGAGGGTAAACAAGGATGATTAAGAAGAATAACTTCATTGTAGTGGCGGGGATCGGTGCAGTGGTGATTATGACCGGGGCGTATTACGCTTACGACTTCAGCACCGGACCCTCGGGCACCAGCGGCGGCGCGGGCGACACGGTAAAACCTGTTGCTACGGTATTGAATATTCGTGTGCCGCGCATCAAGGCGCCGGTCGCCGGTATGGTCAGCGTGCCGGTCATTCAGCCGACTGGCAACAATCCAGCAGGCGAGGTTCCGGTCCAGGCAACCCCTTCGCAGACCGCCCTTCCCCCGCTGCAGATATCGGCTCTCCAGTCCGCCGTTGACGGCGACGGGAACACCATATTCTGGCAGACGGCTTCGTCGTCGGGAACCCCTGGCACACAAACTGGCACTCCTGCAACAGTGGCAACAATCCTTCCGAAGCCCAAAACCAGCGTGTACAGCACACACCTGGTCCACAAGGAAGCCAGTCCCTTTGAATTGTTGCAAGGCACCGCGATCCCGGTGAAGCTGGAGACCGGCATCAAGTCGGATCTGCCGGGTGAGATTACGGCGGTGGTAAGGCATCCGGTGTACAACAGCGTGTCGGGGGCTTATGTCCTGATTCCGGCGGGGTCCAAACTGGTCGGCACCTGCCAAAGCAAAATCATGGCGGGTACCGCTTGTGTAAGTGTGGCTTGGACGCAGATATTGTTCTCGAACGGCACATATATGAACGTCGGCGGCATGACGACAATGTTCAGTGCGAAAAGTCATCGTCCAGGTCACGAATTTAACATTGTGGTTACGAAAGACTTGGCGTTTCCGGGGCCGTACCGGCACGGTAATCGGATTGCACGGATGGTACCAGCTTCTGCGGTCGTACCCACCATTGCCAATCCGTACCACTGATTTGTGGTATGACAAATAGGAGCATGAAACAGATAACGAATTTTTGTTCAAAATGAATCAGAAGTCCTCATTTTGGACAGGAAGCTGTAACCATGGATGGAACAGTGCAAAGGCTTGGGCCGGTTCGCCCGCTCGAAAATTTTACCGGAAACGGGGCTGCGTCATGTGTGATTACAGTACATGATTGGACCATGACACCGGTCCAGTCTCCGGCGCAACTGAGCGTCAATAGGCACGAGTTGCAGGCGATGTCCGCCTATCAACCGTGTGCGGATAAATCCTCTGTACAAGTTTGTACAGGTTTATAGGAGCAGTAATAAGCAATGACGTATTGTCTTTCAAAAGGGGAACGTTATCCATTCGATCTGGTCACCGGCAACAATGATCGTATTGGTCTAAATTTAAGATATGGGCACCCAACATATGAGATTGTTCTTAAAAAACCATACGATGGGGAATGTCTTACTCTTGACGCGCTTTGTAAGGCAGTCACCATTCTATATCACAAAGACCATTACCCATACGGTCTTTTAGGGGTTGTCTTTGAATCCAATGTAGGTGAAGGTCAATGGTACTTGCGGGCTCCATTATGTGCATCACGGGAGCAAGTGCGCGAATGGATTTTGGCGGATACAAACATGGTTATGTTCGTGTTGATTGATGCCGACACAGGAATTGTTGCACACATTAGAATTATTGGTCTCAACGATGAAATACTTACTCAGTTAAAGTTGATATGGGGAAGTATGGAACACGGTGATGAATCGGTTGATTGTTTTAATTCGTTGGTAGATTCAATTTCTCAGGATGAATTGTTTTCTGTGTCGCGTAGATGGGTTTACGATGCGGACGAGGATGATTTCATAGAAAGGTAGGCAACTATTATGCTGCCAATATCCAGCCGCATCAGCTTCCTAACGGTTGAACACTGCAAAATCCGCATGGGCGGCTCGGTTCCGGTGCGGATCGATATAGATCCTGCTGACGGCGACAACCAGAGAGCGGTACAGGAAACACCCATCCCGATGGAGCGTCTATCCTGCCTGATGTTGGGGCCGGGCACATCCATCAGCCAGGACGCCATCAAAGCCTTTGCGAACGCCGGATGCTTGGTGTTGTGGACCGGAGAGTCCGGGGTGCGGGTATATTCCGCTGGTCAGCCCGGCGGCGCGTCCGGTGCTCATATTCTGCGGCAAGCGGAAATCATTCTGGATCCGCAGAAACGATTGCAGGCGGCGCGGCGATTGTACACCAGAATGATGGGCGATGGTTCGCCGTCTGCAAGACCGCCAGAGCGGCGATCCATCGAACAGTTGCGCGGACTAGAGGGTGTCTGGGTGCGCAACCGGTACGCGGAACTGGCGAAACTGCATGGAGTCATTTGGCATGGACGCAATCAGAGGTTGTCCGATCCGGCCAACCGCGCCATCAGTATGGCGACATCGACGCTCTATGGCGTCACGGAAGCCGCCATCCTGGCGCTGGGGTACAGTCCGGCGCTGGGTATCGTACATAGCGGCGATGCGCGTTCCCTGGTGTTCGATATGGCGGATACGGTCAAGTTCAGGACGGTGGTGCCGTTGGCCTTTGAGAAAGTATCCGCGCATGGCGATGACAAAGATTTAGCGGGAATAGTGCGCCGCGCTTGCCGGGATTTGTTCGTCAAGGAAAAGCTGCTGGATTTGCTGGTGGACATTATTCAGGAGGTCATGGACGATGCCGTGGATGGTCATATCCCTGATTAACCCGGAAGCGGCTTTGCGCGGTGCGCTGGCGCGGTACTTCGTGGAGATTCCGGTGCATACGTTTGCCGGTAAAATAGACCGCCGTCATGCAGATGTATTGCTGGATAAAATACGTGTCACCAAAGGCAAGGCGGCGATTATCACTGCGAAGAATAATGACAGCGGATTTGACCTGGAGCTTGTAAATCATGATAATCATACTGTGGTGGATTTCGATGGTTTGCAGTTGATTTCGCGTAAACGCCTTCGGATTAAAAAATCGGTGGATTTGGAGGCGTCAAAAAACCCGTTGTGAAACGGCACGTTGGAGGAAGGGGGTCGCCCCGTGTATGCGGGGATGAAAGGACTAGATCGACGCTGATTTCGTGTGTTTTTACGGTCGCCCCGTGTATGCGGGGATGAAAGCCGAAGCGCTGCGGTACACCTTGAACTTGGAGAAGGTCGCCCCGTGTATGCGGGGATGAAAGGTGTTCAGCGATTCCAGAATTTCCGGGAAACTCGGTCGCCCCGTGTATGCGGGGATGAAAGGACTGCTAAGTCCATTTTGCGCGATTCATAAGCGGTCGCCCCGTGTATGCGGGGATGAAAGGTGTCGCCGGACGAGGCCACAGCGAGGGCACGAGGTCGCCCCGTGTATGCGGGGATGAAAGGTAAGAGCGCGGACACTGCGCCGCCCTTTCCGGGGTCGCCCCGTGTATGCGGGGATGAAAGGAACAGGTGTAGCGGGAACAGATGCAGACCGGGGGTCGCCCCGTGTATGCGGGGATGAAAGGACAAAACGCGTGCGGGTTGATCTGGCTGACGCGGGTCGCCCCGTGTATGCGGGGATGAAAGGTTTCCGTCTGCTTGCCGTCCTGAAAGAACGCCGGTCGCCCCGTGTATGCGGGGATGAAAGGACGTAGCCCGTCACAACTTTGCGGTCCCAAGGGGTCGCCCCGTGTATGCGGGGATGAAAGGAAAGCACGCTATGGCCCGCCCGCTCGATTTCGGGTCGCCCCGTGTATGCGGGGATGAAAGGTGGGCAACACAGACAGCGACAAAGATCATCGGGGTCGCCCCGTGTATGCGGGGATGAAAGGGAGCTATGCAAGGCGGCT
>JAJZZT010000170.1 GCA_021797415.1 Bacillota bacterium | reverse complement strand
TATGACAACTGCGCGTTGTGTGGACGATGTGACGCAATTGATCGGACGGACCCCGGTTGTGCGGCTGCGTCGATTGGTTTCGCCGGGCATGGCGGACGTCTACCTCAAACTGGAGTGGTTCAATCCCGGCGGCAGCGTGAAGGACAGAATCGCGCTCGCCATGGTGGAAGACGCGGAACGTGCGGGTAAATTGCGGCCCGGTGACATCATCATTGAACCGACGAGCGGCAACACCGGGGTGGGTCTCGCGATGGTGGCCGCGGCGCGCGGCTACCGGGCGATGCTGGTCATGCCAGACACGATGAGCGTCGAACGCCGCACGCTGTTTCGCGCATACGGCGCCGATCTCGTGCTGACCCCGGGAGTGGAGGGAATGCGCGGAGCGATCGCACGGGCGACAGACATTGTCAAGCAGGGGGCGGAACGCTATTTCATGCCGCAGCAGTTCGACAATCCGGCGAATGTGCTGGCGCATCGAACGACGACCGGCCCGGAGATCGTGCGCCAGATGGAGGGCCGTCTGGATGCTTTTGTCTCGGCTGTCGGGACCGGAGGCACGATCACAGGAGTTGCCGAGGTGCTGCAGACCGCCATTCCGGGGTGCCGGATCATCGCTGTCGAACCGCGTGAATCTCCTGTGCTGTCGGGTGGAAGTCCGGGTCCGCACAAGATTCAGGGAATCGGAGCGGGATTCGTCCCGTCGATTCTGAACCGGGCGTTGCTCCATCGGGTGATCACGGTCAGCAGTGAGGAGACGCTGGCAATGGCCAGGCGCATTGCAATGGAGGAAGGCATTCTCGTCGGAATCAGCACAGGTGCGGCAGTATATGCCGCACTTCAGATGGCGCGCGAACTGGGGCCGGGCAGGCGGGTGCTCGCTATATCGGCGTCAAACGGGGAGCGCTATCTAAGCACGGCGCTGTTCGCTGAGTGAGGCGGACCGTTCCGGATGCTTTGCTTATGATGGGTTATATGGGATTTTATAGGTTTGTCAGAGGGGATTCAGGGTGATACAGTCTACGGTATCAACGCGGCACGGGGGACGCGCCGAATTGGCGGAGTTGGGCCAGCGCACATTAATCATGGGAGTGCTCAATGTGACGCCGGACTCGTTTTCTGATGGCGGGCGGTTTTTTGATGTGGAGAAGGCAGTGGAACACGTCCGTGACATGATTGTTTCGGGAGCGGATATCATCGATATTGGGGCGGAATCCACGCGACCGGGGTATACCCCGGTGGCGGAGGACGAAGAGTGGCGTCGCCTGGCACCCGTATTGCGCCGCCTGCGCGCGGAGTTCTCCTGTCCGTTGTCGGTTGATACGTACAAGCCTCGGATTGCGCGTTTAGCGCTCGATCTTGGCGTTGATGTCATCAATGATGTATGGGGCGGCGCGCGTGATTCCGCGATGTGGGAGACGGTTGCTAAAGGCGGTGCGCATTATGTCCTGATGCACAATTGCGCGGACCGTCTGGATTGGCCGAAGCTCGACGGGGTAGCGGAACGGGTGCGCGACGAACTGCTGGAGCTGGCGCGCCGCGCCGTCGCCGCCGGTGTCCCGTCGGAGGCGATTATCCTTGACCCCGGTATCGGCTTCGGCAAGACGCAACGCCAGAATCTTGAGCTGATCAACCGCATGGACGTATATGCCGGAACGGGCTACGCCACCCTGATCGGGACATCGCGCAAGTCGGTCATCGGCCATGTGCTCAATGTGCCCGTCAAAGACCGGGTGGAGGGCACCGCGGCGACGGTTGCGGTCGCGATTGCGCGCGGCGTGAACATCGTCCGGGTTCACGATGTGGCGGAGATGGCGCGCATCTGCCGTATGACCGATGCGGTTGTGCGTGCGACCGCGGACAGGTGAGGACGAGCGCGATGGCGTGGGATGCGGATGGTTAATGGCGTGGAAAATAAGGAAAAAAATGATCGGCGGCACACATATCATGTCGCAATGGGTGCAAACTTAGGAAATCGTGAACAGTACCTGGCGTCCGCTCTGCGCGCGCTTGATGTGCTGCCGCATACGCAGCTTCAACGGGTGTCGTCCATCTACGAAACCGTCCCGGACAGTCCGGTCGCTCAGGGAATGTATTTGAATGCGGCGGCGCAGTTGCGGTCGTCTCTCGGTCCCGATATGCTGCTCGGCTGCCTGCTCGGCATCGAGGCGGCGCTTGGGCGCAAGCGCGCAGTGCGCTGGGGACCGCGCGTGATCGATCTGGATCTCATTTTGTTTGAGGATCATGAGATACACGCCGCACCCATGCTGGTGATTCCCCATCCGATGCTGCGGGAGCGACCGTTCGTTCTAGTGCCGCTTGCGGAGATTGCCCCGAATGCAATCTGTCCGCCGGACGGAAGGACGGTGCGTGAACTGTGCGCCGATGTCCAACAGAAGGAGAGCGTGCGATGGTACAAGAAATCTTTACAAGGCGATTGAGAGCGTACCGGAAGCTCAAACAGTGGACACAGCATGACCTGGCGCGCCGGCTCGGGGTCTCCGTGGCGGTCGTGGGGGGGCTTGAGCGCGGAACGCGGACGCCGACCGACCAGGAGATTGAGCAACTCGCCCAGTTGCTGCACGTGACAAAAGCGGAACTTGGACTGATGAGCGAATGAAGAATCTGGAGATTGGCGACGTGACGATTGCCGACCCGGTGATTCTCGCACCCATGGCCGGCGTGTGCAATCCGCCTTTCCGCAAACTGGCGAAACGCTTGGGCGCCGGTATGGTCTGCGCCGAGATGGTGAGCGGAAACGGGCTGGTCCACAGGCATGAAAAATCGAGGAGTATGCTGCAGATCGTTCCTGATGAGCATCCGGTCAGTCTTCAGCTTGTCGGGAACGATATCGACACGATGGTCGAGGCGGCGGAGATGGTGGCTGACGACACCAGCGCGGACATCATTGATATCAACATGGGTTGTCCGGTGCTCAAGATTTACAAGAACGGCTCCGGGGCGGCCCTGGCGCGCGATCCGTCCTATGCGGCGCGGATTGTGGAGGCCGTTGTTAAGCGTGTCGACCGTCCGGTGACGGTCAAGTTCCGCAAGGGATGGGACGATGGCAGCGTCAATGCGGTGGAAGTCGCCAAAGCGGTGGAGGCGGCGGGCGCAAGGGCGGTGGCCGTGCACGGACGCACGGCGAAGCAACTGTACGGCGGGCAGGCGGACTGGTCGATCATCCGGCGTGTCAAGGAAGCTGTTTCCATTCCTGTCATCGGCAACGGGGATGTGTCATCGCCGGACGATGCGCGGCGTATGCTGCAAGAGACAGGTTGCGACGGGGTGATGGTCGGTCGCGCGGCGCTCGGCTACCCGTGGATTTTTCGCGAGATTTCGCATTACCTGAAGACGGGCGAGAAGCTGGCGCCGCCCGATTACCGGGAACGGCTGGATGTTGCGGTTGAACATCTGCGCATGCTCGTGGAAGACAAGGGGGAGTACACGGGAGTCCGCGAGATGCGCAAGCATGCGGGTTGGTACGTCAGAGGGATTCCCGGCGCAGCCGAGTTAAGGGAGCGGATCAACCGCCAAGAGAGCGCCATCGGCATGGAGGAGCTCTTTCGCGAAGTGATCGGGCGGTTCTAAGGACACGGAGCGATCGTTGACAGTGTCATTTGGCTGCCCTATAATGACCAAAGATTCTCAGTCTATGTGGCCGGTACACGCCGAAAACCGGGTTAGCCAGGAGAGTGACCGCCTGCGAAGAAGAACGACCTCTTCTTCGTGGGGTGGCATGCAAGATCTAAAGGAGCGAACGGCATGTCTGAGAAAGAAGTGCTGTTGACACCGGCTGGCTTGGCAAATTTGGAAGAGGAACTGGAACATCTCAAATCCGTGAAGCGCAAGGAAGTCGCCGAGCGGATCAAGATCGCGATCAGCTATGGAGATCTGAGCGAGAACTCGGAGTATGAAGACGCCAAAAACGAACAGGCTTTCGTCGAAGGCCGGATCATCACGCTGGAAAAGATGCTGCGCAATGCCCGCCTCATCAACGAGGAAGAGGTGGATACGGGCGTCGTGAGCGTGGGATCGACCGTGCGCCTGCGCGATATCGAATTTGCGGAGGACGTGGAGTATCACATTGTGGGGTCCGCGGAGTCTGATCCATCACAGAACAAGATTTCCAATGAATCGCCGGTGGGACGGGCTTTGCTCGGCAAGTCCGTGGGATCGATGGTGGAGGTCAATGTGCCGGCGGGCACGATTCAGTACGAGGTGCTGGACATCCGGAAGTGACTGTGCGGGACGGCGCCCGTCTGCTGTGGTTTGTGTCCCTCAAGCAGTCCTGCCGCAAAGGGCATCCAGGGAGGTGTGCGTGTTATGGCAGGGAATGAACACCTGCAAAGCGATACTCCGACCAGCGTGCTTGGTGTGGCGAACGGTGTGGCGGACGGTCGGGGATCGACGCCGCGTGAATCCACGTCTGACGAGGCGGTTCTGCGCCATGAAAAACTGGCTTGGTGGCGGGAACGCGGTATTGACCCGTTTGGCGGCAGTTTTGCGGTCAGCCATCACAGCGGGCAGATCGTTGGATGGGCGGAGGGCAAGGCGCGTGAGGAGATAGAGGCGCAGGGTTGGCGGGTTCGCGCGGCGGGTAGACTGACCGGAAGGCGCGGGCATGGCAAGGCTGTGTTCGGCAATCTGCTGGATGCGGAAGGCTCCATCCAGATTTACGCCAGGATTGACACGCTGGGAGAGCGGCGGTTTGAGGAGTTCGAACAACTGGATCTTGGCGACCTGATTGGTGTGGAAGGAGTTGTATTCAAGACCAACCGCGGGGAAGTGACGATTCATCTGGAGTCGTTCACTCTGCTGGCAAAGGCATTGCGCCCGTTGCCGGAAAAGTGGCATGGCCTGACGGATATTGAGACGCGATATCGCAGGCGGTATGTCGACCTGATCGTAAATTCCGAGGTGCGTGCGACGTTCGTGATGCGCAGCAGGATCATCCGGTCCATGCGGCGCTGGCTGGATGAGCGGGGGTATCTGGAAGTGGAAACGCCCACGCTTCACACGGTGGCGGGAGGCGCCGCGGCAAAGCCGTTTTATACGCATCACAATGCACTGGGATTGCCCCTCTCCATGCGCATTGCCCTTGAACTGCACCTGAAGCGTCTCATTGTGGGCGGATTGGAACGCGTCTATGAAATCGGCCGCGTCTACCGCAATGAGGGGATTTCGACGCGGCACAATCCCGAATTCACGATGATGGAACTGTATGCGGCTTATACGGATATGTCGGATATGATGGAACTCACCGAGAGTTTGCTCGAATCCATCGCGCAGGATGTTGTCGGAACGACCTCCATCACTTACGGTGGACAGGCTGTGGATCTGCGCACCCCCTGGAGGCGCGCTCATATGGTGGACCTGATCCGGGACTTGACGGGCGTGGATTTTTTTGCGCTGACAAGCCTGGACGAGGCGCGGCGGACGGCCGCCGAGCACGGTGTGGACATTCAGCGGGCGCACGGGTTTGGCCATATCGTCAACGAGTTTTTTGAGCAGAAGGTGGAATCCACGCTAGTGAACCCCACATTTGTATACGGACATCCCGTTGAGATCTCTCCGTTGGCGAAAAGGAATGCGGCGGACCCCCGGTATACAGAGCGGTTTGAACTGTTCATCATGGGGCGTGAGTATGCGAATGCGTTCAGTGAACTGAATGATCCGCTGGATCAGCGGGAACGCTTCGAGGCGCAGTTGCGGGAACGCGCGGCGGGAAATGACGAAGCCCACGAGATGGATGAAGATTTTCTTCTTGCGCTGGAATACGGCATGCCCCCGACGGGAGGGCTTGGGATCGGCGTTGACAGGCTCGTGATGCTGTTGACAGACCAGCCTTCGATTCGCGATGTCCTGCTCTTTCCTCTCTTGCGACCGGGCGATCAGAATGGATGAAGCGAGGTGTCCGATGTGTCTTTGAGCCGGATTGGACATGGGGAAACTTTTAAGAAAAAGCGCCGGAAGCTGCCTCCGCTTGAACCGTACTTCCGCGGAGCGCACGGGGGACCGGGCCTCAATGCGGCGCGGTTTCGCTTTGCCGTCAAAGGGCTGCTCAGTTTGCGGGAGTCACCGGTCAGCGGAGAGGGATTCAAGCTGTGGCTGGCGGCTCACCTGGAACGGAGTCAGGGGTATGCGACCGAAGGCGGATTCCCGTGGATCGAAGCGCGGAGTTCTCCGTTTCCGGATGATGATCAGGGGCTGATCGGCCGGACGGTGGCCTTCTCGCCGGCGAATTATCAGAATGAGCTGCGCCGGTACCGGGCGGCGTTTCTGCGCGGCGGCATGGAGAGTGTGTTGCAACAGAGCGAACTGTCGTTGCGCAGGAGATCTTCGCAGGATGTTGCAACCGCTTTCGCAAGCCGGCTGTGGGATGTCAACGCGTATGTGGTCGTTCACCTGCACGATGTCTTGCGACGGCGTTACCGTTACATATACGACGGCGGGACGCGCAACATTGCGCGGGATTGCGCGCGCCTGGCCGCAGTGGATGCGCATTATACGGCAAAACCGTTGCTGCGGGCGGAGTTTTCCGAGGATGTGTACGACCGGATGGCGATCGACATCAAGCGGATGGCGCGCGGCGCGGATGAGTGCGACTGGTCGTTTGTCCGCACGGTTCAGCCGCATGTGCGATTGGAGGCGGGCGCGGCGTTTGCGAGCCAGGGCGCCGCGCTGGATCTGGCGGTCAATCAGGATACGCTGATCGAGGTGAAGCCGTTTCGCCATATTGCCGCAGGCGGTTCATGCGATCAGATGATGGGGCACGTCCTGCTGTACTGGATGGAGCATCCGGACGTGGAATTGCGTGAATTGCGCTTCTACATGGCGCGCCATGCGGCGTTTGCAACCGCTTCGTTCGCGGTGTTGCGGCGTGAGTATCCGCTGTGGGAGTTTGGGGATCTTTTGTTTGCGTCGGAACAGGAGGAGTTGGACAAGCGTTTGGCGGAATCGTTGGATGATTTCGTATTACACCAGCGCCATGTGGCCAGCGTGCGCGCATGGGAGATGACCGACCAGTCGGTCAGTATCGGCCGCCGTCTTGAACGGGCCGGGCGGATCGGTGTGGTGGAGATTGCAGAATTGCGGGAGGTGCCGCACGTATTGGAGTTTGCCCTGGATCGCCCGGAGGATGCGCACCTGTCTGCCCGTATGCGGCGCCTGTTGGAGGCAATCCGTCTTGAGCAGGCGTGGGAACGGATGTATGAGGAGCGAAACGTGCGTCTGCGCGCACAGCGTCTGGCGCTGCGGGAGGCGCGGGAGCGATGGGACGAATTTGTGGCTCGACAGGGGCGGAAAGGGGCCGCGACAGGATTGCCGGCGACAGGAAAACCGGTTGCATCTGTGAGGCAAACAGGATATAATGAGTGACATCTTGCGGAAGTGGCTCAGGGGTAGAGCATCGCCTTGCCAAGGCGAGGGTCGCGGGTTCGAATCCCGTCTTCCGCTCCAACATGCTCATTTTCATGAGCGCGCGGGCCTATAGCTCAGTTGGTCAGAGCGGCCGGCTCATAACCGGTTGGTCCCAGGTTCGAGTCCTGGTGGGCCCACCAGATCTACGCGCAAGTTTTCTCATTTGCAGCTATTTTGTAAGCGGACAGAGGGCCGTTCTATGCGGAAGGCTTTTTTTATTTTGGCGGGAAACTTGGCGAGAAGAGATTGACGAGGTCATGGACGTCAATCTGAAATCCGTTTTTCTGGTCACGCAGGCTGTGCCGCCCCGCATGCGGGCGGCTAAATGGGGACGCTTCGTCAATATGTCCTCGACCGCGATTCAACTGGGAGACATCATCGGACCGCATTATACCGCAGCTGACGCATTCGGTTGGGCAGATTTCCGACGGAACCGTTTGTGGGATATAATGGAGGAGAATAATGGATATGCGGCTGGAATCCAAGCGGCTCTGTCTTCGCCGCCTTGCGTTGGAGGACGTGGAACCCCTGCTCGATCTTCGGGTGCGGAACCGCCATTTCACAAAGCCCTTTGAACCGAGGCGCGTGGATGCCTACTTTACGCTGGACGGCCAGAAAGAGGTGATCAAGAACTGGCTATGGAATTGGGAGGAGACAGCGGGGTTCATGTTCGGCATTTTTTTGCGGGCGGACGATCCACGAATCGACGAAACGTTGGTCGGACACGTCAACCTGAGCAATGTCGTGCGGGGAGCCTGGGAGAACTGCACCATTGGCTATTTCCTGGACAAAGCACACAACGGTAAAGGGTTGGCGACCGAAGCGGTCGGCCTTGCTGTCCAATTTGCTTTCACAACTGCGGGGCTGCACCGGATTCAGGGGGCTGTCATGCCACGCAACGCGGCATCGGTTCGCGTTCTCGAAAAAAACGGATTTCGTCGCGAGGGATTTTCACCGCGTTATCTGAGAATTGGCGGACGGTGGGAGGACCATTTTTTGTACGCCGTCACTTCGGAGGAATGGGGGGAACGCACATGATCATAGGGCTATGCTTCGTGCCAGGTGCGCAGCCGCACATGATCCGCTCGCTTTTTTAGGAGCGACGCCGGCCAGATTTGATTCGCGGGGATTCCGATGGTATACTGAATAAAGGTATTGTGCGGGCGTAGTTCAATGGTAGAACTTCAGCCTTCCAAGCTGAGAGCGCGGGTTCGATTCCCGCCGCCCGCTCCAAACAAAGCACTAACGCAATAAAGGATATAACAGCAATCACACCACGAGAAGACCGCCATGAGAAAGGAAAACATGGCGGTCTTCGTTCATTTGACCCACTAATAAGGCTTCGTGATGTACTGACTAGTGCATAGGAGGTATTTATTGTGTTCCAACTGACCACACAACCAAGGCAGGAATACAGACGTATTGAGCTTCTTTTAGCAATAACATGTTATCGCCTTGGGGTGGTTAATAACAGTGACCCCATCCTCGGTACTACACACACTGTCGGAGATATAGTTTCCGCCTGTAATAGGTCAACTTTTGATACACTGATTAAAAATATAGAATATATCGACACTGGGGGTGCGTCGGGATTGGGAAATTATGCGCAAAAAACATTAGACATGTACAATGACATTTTCCAGGTGCCAACCGATGTATTGCGCTCTATCGTTGAAGAACTCTTATCCTGAGGAGGCGCTTATATGAAGACAGCTAATTGCAATCAGGTTTCATGGAGCAAAGAAGAACTCATGATTGATTCTGTTGTGTTTTACTGGCGAGAAATCTTTGTCGAACCAGATGATAGGGGCAGTCCTTTCGTTTCTACAACGCAATTTATCGGTCCACCTGTACAGAATCAGGTTGTGTTTAATCGCGATTCGAAGCAGTCGTTGGCGATTATCGCTGTTGATGACCAAGTGTGGCTCATAAAATTTTTAGAAGCAGTAGAGCAGTATGGGCGATTATGAAGGGCAGAGGGAACACTTCACAGTAAGTCAGGAACGATATGTGCACACCGGGGGTGAAATGTGATGCAATTATTGGTGATAGGCATGGATGTTAGATTCCAAATAGAGGGAACCAGCGAAGTTCGTGAGGGGCGTGTCGTCAGCATCTCTGCAGATAAAACAGAGTTTGTGGTTGAAGCCAAGCTCCCTACGAGAAGAATCACTGCAGAGCAATTCTTATGTCGATTTGAAGCAGATTGCACTATCGTTGGTCGACTACAACAACCGTCGGACGCTTCCGAGAAAGATATTCCCCAGGGATTCAAGACGAATAAATCGCTCTTAAACCAAGCAGGACTTGGCCCACCGAAAGAAGGCAAATAACACCACATTATAAGCACGGCCCCCTGCACCCCCGCCTGGCTGCTTTCCGGCATCGGCGGGGGTTTCTCGCGTCTCCGAAGCACTCCCCCATTGCAGAGAAATATATAAGCAGACACACCCGCAACTGCGCGAGAAGCCGAGGGACGATGCCATCCCCCGGCTTCTCACGCAGTTCTAATATTATCCTTTTATAGGCAGCAATATATTACTAACGAGCAGCAAGATCACCTTGTTTACAGAGATACTCCCACCCGTATAAGGTGAATATCCCGAAAAATCGCGATTGAACGAGAAATGACGAGCAATCGGGAGCTATTGCGAATATTTGAGAGGGGTATCCGGTTCGAGCGACGCTGATGCATACTTGTTGCGAAGGCCAAACCAAACACACAGGAGGCTGATAGATTTTGAAGACTCTTTCTCGCACGCAGCGCATCGTCCTCGCGATCGCGATGCTGCAAGGTGGTTTTACGATTGGTCAAGCTGCGAAAGTCAGTGGACTGCCTGCGGTCCGAGTGTGGCAGCTTTCGAGCAAAGCGAACAAGAGACTGAGCATGACTCAGCGCATCGTCCTCGCGATCGCGATGCTGCAAGGTGGTTTTACGATTGGTCAAGCTGCGAAAGTCAGTGGACTGCCTGCGGTCCGAGTGTGGCAGCTTTCGACTTGACACACACATCTCAAAGAAGGCCCGGCGCGGTGGACGGGCCTTCCCCGTTCTTGCGGGGGTAATACACCCACAATACAAATTTTGTAAATTGGCCATCTCAAGGAGGAATTACGCTGACCGAATACGAATGTTATAATTTTCCTGTGAGTTACTCTGACTGAGGAGGACGAAGGAGATGAAGATTAATCACGCAATCGCGCCGCTGCACCGGGCCGAAATCAAGGCCGCGATACGCGCCGCAACCGGGCAGGCAATGGCGGCGAACGCGGCGTACGAGATTGATTTGACGCAATATGGTATCGATTTGGAAGGCGATTATAAGCGAGAGGTTTGGGTGCGAAACTGGACAAAGCGCAAGTTGCCATGTCACGCGGCATTGCATATAGAATCCGCGCTCAAGAATGCGATTGCGTGCAAGATGAATGCTACAGCTAAACAACGCAGATACGAACGGAAGAACGCAGACTTAGCAAAACTTGCAATTGCAGCTGGATTAGCGCCGCAAGGGCGGCGTAAGTAAGGTTGAGGCCGCCTCACGAGGGCGGCCGCGAATGAAAGGTCGATATGAAGTTGTGGGCATTGCTGTATTTTCATTAAAACACAGCAATGACCCTCCTGTCAATTATTGGGGAGGTATGGACAAATGGTTAAGATAAATTGCGAAGCAGCGCAGCAGCACGTCAACTACATTGTGAATGCGCAAGCGTCAATCGTTGCCAAGGACAGTTACATGGAAGTGGCGGAGCAACCAGCTGCAGGTAGGGGTCTGGCCGCGCGCACAATTAAATGGGGCACGGTTCCGAATGTGAACGAGGAGATGAATACGTACATCGGGCTGGTGCCGCGCGTTGGGGCACTCAATAAACACGCGGAAAAGGCAGACTGCATACAAGGCACGGCTCTGCTCTGGTGGGACATTGACCACGTGGACAACCCGAAGGCAGCGCTGCCGGGCATTTTGGCCAAACTGCCGGAAAGCGTAAAAATATCCCTGGTTGTGGCGTCAGGCCGTGGCTTGCATTTGTACTGCAGACTGGACGAGGCTATACAAGCCGCGACCGCAGAGTCGGTCATGGCTTGTATAGCCGAAATGATTGGTGCGGACCACACACAGGATATCTCACGCATATTCCGGCTGGCGGGGTCTATACACTGCAAAGACCCCGAGAACATAAAGGAAGTGCGAATCATACACGGCCCGACCGACGAGGTGGCCAGTTACGCGGACCTTGTCAGGCTGGTGCCTGCGGACAGCGCAGACCCAGAGGACGCCGCCGTTGATGCTGTTGACGTGGGAGCGCTGCAAGCCGCTATCGCCACCGCGCCGGAGCAGGCGGTTCTGGACGATTGGCTGAGCGGACTGTCCCAACGTTTGCAACAAATTATTCGCGAGGGTACCGACCCCACTAAGCCGGACAGCACCGACCGTTCGGCGCTTGTACACACGGCTGTGACAGGCATGGTCGGCGCGGGTATTTCTGACGAGCAAATCGCGCAAATCATGACTTGCGCTGATTACAGCATTTCTGAGCGCGTGCTGCAAGAACAGGCCACGTCTCGCGGCGCAGAAGGATATCTTGCGACAAGCTTAGACAAGGCGCGCGAGTACTTGGCCAAACAAGAAAGCGAGGGCATGTTGGTTCGGGACATTTTCCCCAACGCGCCCGGGCCGGCCGATCTGCGTATACCGGCTGGTTATGAGTTGACGGAAAGGTCCACCGTCAAAATTGTGTACAAGAATAAAACCACCCAGCGCATCCCCATCGCCTGGCACCCTATCATCGTCACTGCAACGACGGAAGATATGGGGGAAAATGAACCCGCCATGCGCATTACTTTAC
>JAJZZT010000411.1 GCA_021797415.1 Bacillota bacterium | reverse complement strand
TCCGATCTGTCCCCAAGTTATGAGGCCGCGCAAAAGGCGGGGGAGCTTGACTATACGAACGCGAGCTGGCTCGTCATTCACGACGTGAATCACCCGGATCAGGGCCAGTTTTTGACCGCTGCGGCCGCCGGACTGGTTCCGGCCGCCGATTCCGCCGCCGCCGATCCGGTGGTCATCGACGCGGCGGCGGGCACACCGATGCGCGCCACGCGGTCGGCGGCGGGGCGACTCTGGCCTACGGGAGATCTGTCGAAGAGGCCCGTGACGGTCAACGGCGTCGCATGCCAGACTGCGTTTCAGGTTCTCTACGAGGAAGCGGCCTCCCATTCTTACGCGGAATACGCGCAGATCGCCGGCGTGCCGGAGTCGACCATCCACGAGCTGGCCACAGAGTTTACGAGCCATGGGCGCAAGGCGGTGGCGGACTTCTACCGCGGGCCCGCCATGCATACGAATGGGGTCTACACCGGTCGGGGGATTCTGACGCTGAACTTTCTCGTCGGCAACATCGACTGGGCAGGCGGTTACATCACGGGCGGGAAGCCGGCGGATTTTGTGGGCGCGTATCCAGGCGCTCCTTACAACCTCGGAAAATGGCCGGGACCCAAAGGTTCCGTTCCGGCCGGTGTGCCGATTTCCCGCGAAAAGAGTTTTTATGAGACGAGTTCGCTCTATCAGGAGGCGGTTCAGGCCGGCAAAAACCCCTTCCCGACAAAGCGGCCGTGGTATCCATTTGGGTATGGGATCTGGCACGAGATCTTTGCCGGCGCGTGGACCCAGTATCCGTATCCCGTCAAGATTCTCCTGCAGCACGAGGCGAACCCGGCGTGGTCTGCGCCGCCAGGCATGAGCGGGGCGCCGGACGAGTCCCTGCCGTGGTTTCGGATGATCAGAGACCTCCAGAAGGTGCCGCTCTATATCGTCAGCGACATTCTGATTTCCGAGTCTTCCAGCTATGCGGACTACATTGTGCCCGACACCACGTATTTGGAGACGTGGGGGATGTTGCCTGGATTTCCCACGACACCGACGGGGACGATCGGCGTCCGCCAGCCTGTCATAGAGCCGTTGACCGCCAAGACTCCGTCGGGCGCGGCGATGTCGGTGGAACAGTTCCTGATCGATGTCTCGCTAGCCCTGAAATTGCCTGGCTTCGGCGCCCACGCTTTTCTGGAGGGCGGATCGTTGACAAGGCGCGAGGATTATTACCTCAAGATGGTGGCGAATATCGCATACTATCCCGACTATCAAGCGCGACAAGGGTCCAAACTCGTGCCGACCGGGCCTGTTCCGGACGCATCCAGCGTGCTTGAGCGGAGGGCTGGAGAACGCTGGCAAGCGCAGTATGGCGATGCGCTCAGTCCGGCGCAGTGGCGAAAGGCGGCCTATGTCCTGGCGCGCGGGGGGCGTTTCGAAGACTACGACGCAGGCTATGTGCCAGGCGCCCTTGTGCCCACGCAGATGACGTACCAGTATGGGAAGGAAAAACTGCCCTGCCAGATTTACAACGCCACGTTTGCCATGACGCACAACACCCTTACGGGGGAGCGCTTCACACCCGTGGCGCACTGGGAACCAATCAGGTTTTTTGACGGCACCCCATTGGCGACAGTGGACGACGCCAGGAACTATCCCTTCCAGTTGTCGACCTATAAGCAGCCGATCCACAGCAAAGCCCGCACTTGGGCGGACAAGTGGCTGGTGGAATTGATGCCTGTGGGATATCTGGAGATGAATCCGGTCGACACCGGTCGACTCGGACTGAGAGACGGTGACTGGATTCGGGTGTGGTCCGCCACGTATCCAAAAGGGATCAAGGGGCCCATCCGCTCCATGCCCGGCGTGCGCCCTGGCGTGTTGAGCTTTCCCCAGTCGTACGGGCACTGGCATTACGACGCAGGACAATGGACAATCAATGGACGCACGTATCAGGGCGACTCCCACCTGGTGACGCCTGTACGGCTCAATGCCTGCATGCGACTGGACCCTTCTCTCACGGACGCCGAGGGCTGGGGCACCTGCATGATCGATCCGGTCGGAGGCGGGGCGGACTACTACAGCACGCGGGTACAGGTGGAGAAGATTGCACCGGAACCGATTGATGCATTGCATGTGTAATCCTGGGAGGTGAAGGGGCGGACAAGCGAGAGCCCCGCGGGATGGACAATGGCGTGGAAAGTCCGGAAATTGCCGCTTCAATGGCCGATGTCTTGTGGTTCTTCTCTGCTCTGTATGACGGACCGCCCCCACAGCCTCTGTGGGAGGCTCTGCGCGAGACGGTCTGGCCCAATCTTGAACAGGCGGTTGGCGATCACCGGCCCACGGCGCCACTGCCCGGCTGGGACGCAGTCCGGCTCACCGTGGAATACGACGAGTGGTTGGCCATTCCGGTGGCAGGGCACGGCGCCCTGGGCTACCCTCCTGACGGCATCGCAGAGCAAGGGGGCGAGGACAGCGCGTCCGAGATGGCACAACTGGCGGATCTGCTGACCGTGGAGTGGGGGAAGGCGTCGAACAGGTCCGGGAGCGCCTATCCCGTTCGCCCTGACCACTTGACGGTCCTCTTGGCGATGTGGGCGATCCTGCTCACGATGCCTCAAAACGATTCCCTCGGGGGGCGTCGGGTACAGGATTGGTCCTTGGCAGTCTGGAAACTGATCCGTACGACGCTGACGCGACTGCGGGAGATTCTGCCGCCGCAAACCGCGTATGCGACCATCACCCGCATGGCCCTTGGATATGGACTCCAGCTCGCTGCATGGCAGGAGGTCGACGCTGCGCCGCGTGCAGAGAGGGGGAGAGATCATGGCCACACTCCTGCGCGGACCGAATTCGCGCCGCCAGAACCAGGTCAACCTGGATAAGGCGATGACCGTTACACAGCACTTGGGTGAGTTGCGCCGCCGACTCTTTTGGGCGATGGGCGCAACGGCCGTGGCGGCCATCGGGTTGGCCCTGCAGTGGCGCGCTCTGTTGCGCGGGGTGCTGTTCCCGCTCGTCTTTGCCAGGGCGGGGCATCTCACCTGGGCCGCCTGGCGGCGCGCGTGGGAGTCTGGGTGGCCTGCGCACGCTCCGCTTTTGACACTGTCGCCGACCGAACCGCTGTTTACCCTGATCAATCTGGTGTTGGCGGCGGCGATCGTGGTGAGTTCCCCACTCTGGATTTATGAAGCGTGGGCTTATCTCGCGCCCGTGTTACCAGTTCGCCACCGGCGATGGGCAGGCCTGTACCTGGTCGCGGGACTTGCACTCTTTTTGTTGGGGACGGCTGTGGCCTTTCTTGGCATCATCCCTGTGTCGCTCCGGTTCTTGCTCACATTTTCGGGGGGTATGTTCGCCGAACAGGTGCGCGCAAGCGCATATCTGGGGTTTGTGACCAGTTTCAGTCTGGCCCTGGGGGTCGTCTTTTCTCTGCCAGCCTTCTTGGCGGCCGCCGTGAAACTGGGGATTCTTCGCGCGGAGCAATTGCGGCGCGGACGTCGTCCGGCCCTGTTTGCCAGCGCCCTGTTGGCGGCGGCGGTCGTGCCTTCTCCCGATCCTTTGACGCTCTTGGCGGCGACGGCGCCCATCTACGCGCTGTATGAGGGCACGGTGCAGCTCGCACGCTTCATTCGACCGGTGGGGACGTTCAAGTAGCGGCGTCACATGCAGATGGCAACGTTGCAGTGAAACCTTGCCACTTTGCCACTTTGCCACCTTGCCACTTTGCCACTTTGCCACTTTGCCACTTTGCCACTTTGCCACCTTGCCACTTTGCCATCTTGCCGCCTTGCCACCTTGCCACCTGGCCACCTTGCCACTTTGCCACTCTGCCACTTTGCCACCTGGCCACCTGGCCACTTTGCCACTTTGCCACTTTGCCACTCTGCCACTTTGCCACCTGGCCACCTGGCCACTTTGCCACTTTGCCATCTTGCCGCCTTGACAGCGGCTCGCCGTCGGCTTAATATAATCACATTCTTATATAACGATGGAATGTGGCAAGGCGTTCATCGACGGTCGAACTGCGTTGGCGGAGCCTGCGGAATCTGCCGTGGAGATTGCCGTGTTGCTGACCGCGCTGATGCAGGCTTCCGTGGTGCGGGTTGCCATGTTGCAGGCCGCAGTGGGAAAAAATAGTCGTAAAGGTGGAATGGACGATGAAGATCGCGATCTTCGATCCGGAGATGTGCTGCTCTTCGGGAGTTTGCGGGACGTCTCCTGATCCGGAGCTCATTCGCGTCGGTGAAATGGTGGAAACGCTGAAACAGCGCGGACATCAGGTGACGCGGCATATGCTCAGCCAAGACCCTGAAGCGTTCTCCGGCAACCCGCAGGTGTACGAGTTGCTCAAGCAGCGGGGACTGGCGTGTCTTCCCATCGTGACGGTGGACGGCGATCTGCACAGTGTGGGCGGGTACGCGGCGCTCGACGGGCTTGCTGGCCCTGCAGAATCGCTGCGTCGATGACAAAATACGCGTTCTTCTCCGGGAAGGGCGGGGTGGGGAAGACATCGCTTTCCTCGGCGGCGGCCGTCATGCTGGCGTCCCGTGGGGCGTCCACCCTGCTCGTCACGACCGACCCCGCTTCCAATCTCGGTGACGTCTTTGAACAAACGGTCGGCGCACAGGCGCGGACTGTGGATGGGGTGTCCAACCTGTTCCTGCAGGAGATCAATCCGCAAGCTGCGTTGCGGGCCTACAGAGAACGCGCCTTGGCCCCGCTTGTCGGGCGATTCCCAGAGGACGTGATCCGCTCCATGGAGGAGAAGATGAGCGGGCCGTGCACCGAAGAGATTGCGACGTTTGATCAATTTATCGCGCGAATGAATGAACCGCAATACGACTGGGTGGTATTTGACACCGCGCCGACGGGACATACGTTGCGGCTGCTCGAATTGCCCGGGAATTGGAGTCTTCACATTGAGGAGAGCGCCAAAGGCAGCGGGCAGACCTGCATCGGCGGGACGGAGTCCTTGATGGCGTCCAAGGAGCAGTACGACGACGCGGTGCGCGTCCTGCAAGATCCCGCCAGCACCACATTTGTGTTTGTGACGCAGCCGGCCGCACTTCCGATGGAGGAGATGCTGCGGTCTTCCGAAGAACTTCGCAAGCTCGGCATCGCCAATCAACAGGCCATTGTCAACGGCGTGATTCCCGAGGATGAGCGGACGCATCCGTACTCGTTGCGCCGTTGGCAAAAACAGCAACCGTTTCTTGTGGCGATGGGTCGGCGGTTTCGCGGCTCGCTGGGGCAGATGCCGTTGTATCCGGACGAGGTCAAGGGACTGGCGATGTTGCGCCAAGTGGGGGAGGACTTGCAGGATGCCATTGCGCTATGAAAAACTCCCCCAGGACTTGCTGTTGCCCAAATCCGGGCGCCGGCGCAGGATCTTTCTGGCCGGGAAGGGCGGCGTGGGGAAGACGACCGTCGCCTGTACGACGGCGCTGTTTCTGGCTGAACAAGGACTCAGGACATTGCTGGTGACCACGGACCCGGCCGCGCATACGGGTCAGTTGTTCGGCGTTTCGGTCACATCCACTCCGGCTCGCTATGAGGACTCGGACTTGTGGCTGGCGCGGATCGATCCCAAGGCAGCGTTCGCAGATTACAAGGAGCGCGTGCTGGCGTCGGTGGCCGGGCAGTTTGCTGCGGCCGGAACGCTCGCCCGCGTCCGTGAAGAGCTGAACTCGCCCTGTACGGAAGAAGTGGCGGTCTTTCAGGAGTTCCTGGACTATCTGTTGCAGGAGGACTTTGCCGTCACCGTGTTTGACACCGCGCCGACCGGACATACGATCCGCCTGTTGCAGTTGTCCTTTGGCCACGAGGCGGACCTCGAACGCAAAGACGCCTTCACCGCCGAAACGGCAGCCCTCGACGGAGTCCAGTTGCGGCGCATGCAGGCGGCCATTGCAACGCTGCAAGACCCGGTTGAGACGGGCCTGATTTTTGTGACCCTGCCGGAGGCGACGCCGATCGCGGAAATGGAGCGCGCCATGGTCGATCTCTCCCGCACGCATATTGTCACGCAGGCGATCATGGTCAATCAGGTGCTGCCCCCGGAGGCGCAGAGCAGCCGACTGTTCGGGAAGCGACTTCTCGTCCAGCGCGATTACATCGAGGCGCTGCGACGGCGCCATCCGGAACTCGTCATCGCCGTCGCCGCGTTGCAGGATGAGGAAGTGATCGGGCGTTCGCGCATGCAACAGTTTGCGTCACAAATGTTGGGACGGGAGGTGAACGAACCGCGATGAGCGATCCGTTTGCGGACCGGGCGGAAATCTTCAAGGCGCTGGCGGACAAGACGCGCCTGCATATTGTCGCATTGCTTGCCGCGGAGGAACTCTGCGTCTGCGAACTCGTGGCAGTATTCGACCTGACGCAGCCGAGCATTTCGCAGCATCTGCGCAAACTGCGGCAAGCGGGGCTGGTCAAGGAACGCAAAACGGCGCAGTGGGTGTTCTATGCGCTTGACGGCTCGGCTTTCCCGCTGATTGAAGAGATTGTGCGCGCTTTGCCTGACGTGTCGGAGGAGATCGCAAGGCTGCAGGGGCAGGGCCTGCGCGTGCAGTGTCACGCGCAGATGAAAGGAGCAGACGGATGGCCGGGCTTGCCGTAGGCATTTTTTTACTTACTTTGATTCTTGTCATCTGGCAGCCCAAGGGCTTGTCGATCGGCTGGAGCGCGTTTGGCGGCGCAGTGCTGGCGCTCTTGTTCCGGGTCGTTTCGCTGCGCAACGTCGCCGAGGTGACAGGCATTGTCTGGGATGCGACACTCACCTTTGTGGCGCTCATCATCATCGCCTCGATCCTCGACAAGATCGGATTCTTCGAATGGGCCGCGCTGAAGATGGCGCACGCCGCCAAAGGTGATGGGCGGAGGGTGTTTCTCTACGTTACACTCCTCGGCGCGCTGGTGGCCGCTTTTTTCGCAAATGACGGGGCGGCGCTGATTCTGACGCCGATCGTGCTGGAGAAAGTCAAACTGCTGAAGTTTGACATGAAAAAGATGCTGCCGTTCATCATGGCGAGCGGTTTTATTGCGGACACCACGTCCCTGCCGTTGATCGTCAGCAACCTGGTCAATATCGTGTCGGCGGACTACTTTCACATCGGATTTATCAGCTATGCGCTGCACATGATTGTTCCGGATCTATTTTCGTTGGTTGCGAGCGTTGTGGTGCTGTACCTGTTTTTTGGCAAGGACATTCCCAAAACGTACAATCCCGCGGACCTGCCCGAACCGGCCGAGGCCATCGCTCATCATGGGATGTTCAAGGCGTCCTGGGTCATTTTGGGTGTTTTGCTCGTGGGGTATATCCTGACGGAAATCCTGCACATTCCGGTGTCGATTGTTGCGGGGCTGGTGGCGATTGTCTTTCTGGTCGGCGGGAACCGCACGAAGGTGGTTCATCCGTGGAAGGTGATCCGCGAGGCGCCATGGGCGATCGTCGTGTTCTCCATCGGGATGTACGTGGTCGTCTTCGGGCTGCGCAACGCAGGGTTCACGAACGTCCTCGGGCACGTGATCGAGCGCGCCGCGCACGGCGGACTGTATGGCGGCACGCTGACGACCGGGTTTATTGCGGCGGTGCTGTCCAGCGTCATGAACAACATGCCGACGGTGATGTTTGACGCGCTCGCCATTCACTCGATCCACGTCACGGGCGTCATGCACCAGGCACTGGTGTACGCGAACGTGATCGGGTGCGACCTGGGGCCCAAGATCACGCCGATTGGCTCGCTGGCCACGCTGTTGTGGCTGCACGTGCTGAAAAAGAGGGGCATCACCATCACGTGGGGCCGGTATTTCAAGACCGGCGTTGTCCTGACGATTCCCACGCTGTTTATCACGCTGTCGGGCCTCTACCTGTGGACAGCGCTGATTGGCTGATCTGACGGACGACTGCGGATTTGGAAACCGGCGGCCGTGCGACACGAAGAATAGGGAGCGATGCACATGACAACGAACGGGACAAAGAAGCCGTTCATTTACTTCATCTGCACAGGGAACTCTTGCCGGAGCCAGATGGCGGAAGGATGGGGGCGGAGCCTCTTCGGCGATCGCATCGACGTGGCGAGCGCCGGCATCGAGGCGCATGGTCTGAATCCCCGCGCCGTCCGGTCGATGGCCGAAGTCGGCGTCGACATCTCGCGTCACGAATCGTCCCTGATAGACGACGACAGCTTGCTGCGCGCCGACTTTGCGATCACGCTGTGCGGGGATGCATATGACCGCTGCCCGATGACGCCGCCGTCCGTGAGGCGGCTGCACTGGGGTTTTGAGGACCCGGCGCGGGCGACGGGAAGCGAGGAAGAGATCATGGACAAGTTCCGCGAAGTGCGCGACGCCATCCGCGAGCGCCTGGAACGCTTCGTGCGGGAAGAGATGGCGTGAGTCAAACGCCCTGTGGGCGGGGCGGAGGGCACAGCGCGCGTCGCAGGATGCGCGTCAACCTTTCGGTTGATTGAGCGGATCAAATTCTATTGCTCTTGTGGCGCGATTCGGCCGAGGTGGATTTCGTGAGAGATTCTCAGCAACGGTGAAAATAGCTGGAAATTAAAAATACGATGCCGGAGTGGAGGATGGATTCTGTGCAACGGATCTATCTTGATTATAATGCCAGTACGCCGATCGCTCCTGAGGTGGCTGCTGCCATGATCCCTTTCTTGACGCAGGATTACGGGAATCCGTCCAGTGGGCACTGGGCGGGGGAACCTGCCAGACAGGCGGTCGAAGCGGCAAGGAGGCAAATCGCGGCCTTATTGCGCTGCAAAAGCGACGAGATCATTTTCACCAGCGGCGGCACGGAAGCCAACAATCATGCTTTGAAAGGGGTTTTCTTTGCACTGCGGCACAAAGGCAATCACATCATCACCACGCAGATTGAACACCCTGCCATTGAGAATCCGTGCCGCTTCCTGGAGGGACTCGGGGCGGAGATCACGTATGTGAAGGTCGATCGCCACGGCCGGGTGGAGGCCAAAGACATTGAGAACGCGATCACGGATCGGACCATCCTGATTTCGGTCATGCACGCGAACAACGAAGTCGGCACGATTCAACCACTTGCGGAAATCTCCCGGATGGCGAGGAAGCGCGGTGTTTTGTTCCATACGGACGCGGCGCAGTCGGTGGGCAAGATACCTGTGGCGGTCGATGAACTGGGCGTGGATCTGCTGTCTGTCGCAGGGCACAAATTGTACGCCCCGAAAGGGATCGGCGCACTCTATATCCGCCGTGGAACGCCGATTGTACCCTTTGTTCACGGTGCCGGGCATGAGGGCGGCCGGCGCGCCGGAACGGAAAATGTCATCCAGGCCGTCGCTCTCGGGAAAGCCTCTGAATTGGCGGCGCTTCATGCGGGTGATCCGGCGGTCAGGCGCTTGCGCGACGATTTTTGGCATGATTTGCAACGTGCTTTTGGGGACGGTGTGGTGTTGAACGGCCATCCCCAGGAACGTCTGCCCAACACATTGAATGTCAGTTTTGTGGGAAGGGTCGGGCAGTACATCCTGGACCGTCTGCCAGAGGTGGCGGCTTCCACAGGCTCCGCGTGCCATTCCGGCACGATTCAGCTTTCGCCTGTGTTGAAAGCGATGCAGGTGGATGAGACAGCCGGCATGGGAGCTGTCCGGTTCAGTCTTGGCAGGTACACGAGCAAAGCGGAACTGGATTGTGTTGTACAATGGTTAAAAGAGCGTGTTCAACCTCTAAAGGAGCCTGTTCAAAAAGTGGGCAGGTAAGACTCACGCACTGCAAGGGGACATGGGATAAACCGAGTGTGCAGTGGACTTTATCCCATGTCCCCTTGGAAGCAGCCATAAATGCGGACCGAGCGTACGTTTTCGGGTACGTGAGGGAGCATTTCTGGCGATGACGCGGCAATGCGCCGGGGAGTTCTGTCCACTTGTTGAACAACCTCTAATATGAGCTGACCTTGTCCAAACGGATACTATGACTCGCTACTGGAGGAGATCGTAGCATGACGGATCGATGTAAATGTCCCCCCGTTGACTCCTGATAAGCTCCCTTCACGATCCGTACTGATCCCTGCAAATTTTATATATATTGCCAATCCCTGATCGTGCGGTGAAGATGTGCTTGAACGAACTGCCCGCGCATTCCCCTTCCTAGGCGCGAAGCGCCAGGCGGAGGGAGGTTCATGGAGTCTGTCAGGTCAGATGTGAGCGCAACGACATCGCAGGTCGTGGCCATCGGCGTCGGCGTTGCGGGATTGGTCGACTTTCACCGCGGCATCATTGTCCACACGCCAAATATGGCGCTCAGCGCGGGTTCCGTGATCTGTCGGCGCGGGACTGGGCGTTTCTCGGCGGGAAACAGCAGTTCTTCAGCGCCCAGTTGAAACTGGGCGGTCCGATATACGCTGACCGACAGGCTGCACGCGCCGTGGGTGGACCTGGATTACTACGTACGGATGTGGGGCGCGATCCATCTCGCCCGCGACATCGGCAACAGCCTGTTGATCTCCGCAAGCACGGGGTTCCTGGCATCGCTGGTGGCTATGGGCGCGGCCTACGTCACGGCGCGTTTCCGTTTTCGCGGCAGGCGCTTTTTCCTGCTCTCGCTCGCCGCCTTCCAGACAATCCCTGGCGTCATGCTGCTTCTGCCGCTGTTCGCCATCGTCGTGCTGCAGACGACGCTGCGCGTGACGCTCATCGGAACATACTTCAGGGTGATCCTGACGTACCTGGCGTTCGTCCTGCCGTTTGCGTCCGGGCTGCTCGTCTCGTACCTGTCGGCGATACCGGTGAAACTTGAGGAGGCGGGGCTCGTGGACGGCGCCAACCGCCTTCGGATGGTGCGTCACATTGTCTTGCCCCAGGCGGTGCCCGGGATAGTTGTGACCTTCGTGTTTTCCTTCCTGCTCGCCTGGGGAGATGTCCTGCCTGGGGCGATGCCCTGTTCGCCAGCGTATTGACCAATCCGACTACGCGGACGCTCGCCGTCGGCTTGCAGGCGTACGTGTCGACAGGCGAAACGGGCGGTGATGTATACTGGGGGCAGCTTATGGCGGCAAGTCTCGCGAGCAGCCTGCCGATTGTCGTGATCTTTCTGCTGTTGCAGCGTTATATCATCGGAGGGCTGACGGGAGGAGCGCTCAAGGGATAAGTCGCGGTGGGACAAGCCGCCGCAGAGACTTGTGAGGCCGTGGATCACGTTTTGACGGGAGAGTGGCGGGTGTGGCAATGCAGATTGGATTTGTTGTCGTCGGTTGCGGCGTCATCGGCAAGACGCACGCGGAACAGGTGTCGGCGATTGAGGGCGCCAAGCTGATCGGCGTGGTGGACGCCGTACCGGAACTTGCGCAAAAGTTGGCTGAACAGTACGGTGTGCCGGGCTTCAGCCGACTTCCGGACGCTTTGGCGCTGCCGGGCGTGGATGTCGTCACAGTGGGCACGCCGAGCGGGTTGCACGGCGAGGTGGCGATTGCGGCTGCGCGCGCCGGAAAACACGTGATTGTGGAAAAGCCGATCGAGGTCAATCTGAAAAAAGCGGATGAATTGATCGCCGAGTGCCGGCGGCACGGCGTCAAGCTGTGCGTGATTTCGCAACACCGTTTTGATCCCGGCACGATCGAGGCCAAACGGCGCGTGGAGGCGGGTGAACTGGGGCGCATGATCCTTGGCGAGGCGGCCGTGAACTGGTATCGGTCGCAGGCGTACTACGACAGCGGCGACTGGCGCGGCACATGGGCCCTGGACGGCGGAGGAGCCCTGATGAATCAGTCCATTCATACGATTGACCTCTTGCAATACCTGATGGGCCCGGTCCGGAGCGTGTTTGCGCATACGCGCACGGCGAGCCATGAACGGATCGAAGTGGAGGACGCGGCGGTGGCGGTGGTGGAGTTCGTGGACGGCGGCATCGGCACCATCGTCGGCACTACGGCGGCCTATCCCGGGCTCAGCGCACGGGTGGAATGCATGGGGACGCGCGGCACGGCCGTGATTGAGCGGGATCGGCTGACCCATCTGTACATCAGGCCCGAAGAAGGAGGGGCCGCCGGAGGCAACTACGGGCACAGTGGAGCTGTGAATCTGGCCGCCGGCGGGGGCGTGACCACAACTGGAGCGGCCGTCGATCCGGCCGCCATTTCACAGAATGCGCACAGGGCGCAGTTTCTCGACATGATCGAGGCCGTCCGCGAAAACCGGGAGCCGCTGGTGAACGGGGAGGAAGGCCGCAAACCGCTGGAAATCATCCTGGCCATCTACCGATCTGCACAGACGGGTGAGAAGGTGACACTGCCGCTATGAAGATCGC
>JAJZZT010000142.1 GCA_021797415.1 Bacillota bacterium | reverse complement strand
GCAAGCCAGAAATGCGGACCGAGCGTACGTTTTGGGGTACGTGAGGGAGCATTTCTGGCGATGACGCAGCCATGCGCCAAAGAGTTCTGGCCCCTTTTTGAACAACCTCTGAAAGATAGTCCGACACGCTCTTATGATACTCCGTTCGGATGAAGGGTTATAGTCCTTTCCGCATTGCGCGGTGGATCATCCTGCTCAAGGCATGGGGCCGGTGTACACGGCCCGGGGCCGAATCAACCGATTATGGGCGGCCTGTTCCAAAACGTGCGCCGTCCAACCGACGCAGCGGCCCACCGTGAACGTCGGCGTGTACAACGGTTTCGGAATGCCTGTCGTCCGCAGGATGGCGGCCGCCCAGTATTCGACGTTCGCATAAAGATGCCGACCCGGTTTGTGCTCCGCAAGGAGCCGGACCGCCCGATTCTCCACCGCCACCGCCAAGTCGAACCACGGGTCGCTCTCGCTCAGGCCCGCGACGACTGTCCGCAATGCCATCGCCCGCGGATCCCGCGTTTTGTATACACGATGGCCAAATCCCATCAATCGACGCCCGGCTTGCAGCTCGCTGCGCAGCCACTCCTCCGCCCTTTCCGGCGTTCCGATCTCCTCCAGCATCGTCATCACTTCGGACGGAGCGCCGCCATGCAGCGGTCCTTTCATCGCCCCGATCGCCGCCGTCAGAGCGGAGGCCATATCGGCCTGGGTCGACGTGACGACACGCGCGGCGAATGTCGACGCATTCATCCCGTGTTCCATGGCCAGAACGAGGTACGCCTCCAAGGCGTGGAGATGCTCATGGGAAGGAAGTCGGCCGTCGCCGAGCATGAACAGATAATTGGCCACATGCGACAACGCCGGATTCGCTGCGGTCGGCGCCACACCGCGCATGCGGGCATGCCGATGAGCAATCACCGTGGGTATTGCGGCGGTGAACCGGATCGCCTGCGACACGGTCGGCGGCCAGCCCCCATCCACTCCCATCATGGAGACGGCTGTCCGCAAGACGCTCATCATGTCCAGACCGGGCGGCAATTGATCGATCAGGCGCAGAATCTCCACCGGCACTTCCCGGTGTCTGCGCAGTTCCGCCGCCAGGTTTTCCCGTTCCACTTCGCCCGGGAGATGGCCGAACCACAACAGATGGGCCACCTGCTCAAAGGAATGCGTCCCTGCGAGTTCCTTGGCCTCGCATCCCCGGTATACCAGCCTTCCGCTCTCTCCGTCAACCAGGCCGATCTCGGTTTCTGCGGCGACGATTCCTTCCAGTCCGCTCACACTGACCATGTCGACATCCCCTTTCCACAGGGCCATCGTATCTTTTTCTTTTGATTTTGTATAATGAGGATATGTGCTTATTTTGATACCATTTCGCAATTAATTGCGGCAAAAGGGGAATAGGGGAATAATCGTGGATATCGACTGGATCCAAACGTTTGTCACCGCCGCGGAAGAAGGGAACTTCCATCGAACGGCGGAACGCCTGCACCTCGCGCAGCCGACCGTTTCTATTCACATTCAGAAATTGGAGTCCGTCTGGGGCGTGTCGCTCTTTGAGAGAGTGGGCCGGGGAGTCCAGCTCAGCCGGGCCGGGCGTCGTTTTCTCGTCCACGCCAGAAAATTGCTCGACGACTATGTATCCAGCCTGGAAGACATGACCCGGTGGCAACAGGGCTATGAGACGACGCTGCGGATCTTCGCGTCTCCCGTTGTGGCGACGACCTGGCTGCCGCGTTGGATCCAGCAGTTCGGGCGATGGCAACCTTCCGTCGAGTTTGCCGTTCAGGTGGTCGACTCGGAGCAGATCCTTCCCGCCGTGCTGCAACAGGAAGCCGATCTCGGATTCAGCCGGCTCGGCCTGTCACATCCGCAGGTGAACTGTGGCAAACTCTATGAAGATCCCGTGGTATTGATCGCGCCAAGGGATGAATTTGATCTGGACGGCCCCGCGCGCACCGCGCCGGATCTTCTGCGGCAATACCCCCTGTTCACCCACCATCACCCAGGATATTGGGACGAACTGCTCACCAGGCTTCGGACAGTGGTCACGGGGATGCGGACCATCCAGGTCAGCCAGGGCTATGTGGCGCTCGAATGGGTGGCGGAAAAGTTGGGCGTATCGTTCTTCTCCCTGAGCACCGTTCGCAAATCACTGCTGCGCGGCTCCGTCGAACACATCCCGTTTACGGCGTTTCCGTTGCCAACCACGCATACGTATCTCGTCCAGCCCGCCCTTCCGACGAGCCCGGCTCTCCAGTTTGCGCAGTACGTCCGCCAATACGTCGAGAAACGGCTGTGACGAGGGTATTGAATACGATTGCCGTCTTTATCATGTTAAGGTACTAGGGGACATGTGATAAACCAAATTTCGGCAGGCGAGTGACCGTAGATATAGCGTTTGACTGAAGCCTAAAACGCTATATCTGGGATTAGATCGCCTGCGAAGAGGACTTTATCACATGCCCCTATTCCCCCTGAGTGTGGTACCATTGGAAGGACGGGGGTGTTTTCGCGAAAGAATATCTGGAGCAGTTTGAAGACTATGTATACTCTTTGCGCCTGTTTGCAGGCTATGAGTACAAGAATTGTCTCAAAGAGCAGCCCTTCGTGTACCAGGATTCCGGCTCACCCGAACTCAGGCGATTGCGGGACGAACTGAATCTCGATGAAATCGCCGGTGACGGAACGCAGTGGGAGCGTCTGCTGCGATTGAACCACTGGCTCCATACGACTGTGAGGCATGACGGGAATTCCAGATTTCCCTATCCGCGCGGAGGCAAAACCGGATCTGGTCCAGTATTGGCTGCATCCCATCGGATACCGTCCCACCCATGGGACGAGAGAGAAGCAATATAAGGAACGCCGGATTCGTCGGATCTTCGTAAGCGATCCGACGTTTTTCTGGAATGGCTGAGGGAATCCTCCGCGTGAACGCGGAGGAGAAAGTCAAGAGTTTGACCATCACGCAATGCGGGCGGCAATCAGACAAGCGAGCGACGCCGAGCAGCCGAGATTTCATTGAATAAAGGCCCTCACTGCACCCGACAGCGTGTCGGTTTATCCCATGTCCCATTGCACTGCGTGGGTCAACCCTGCCCTCTTTTTGAACAGGCTCTTTTAGGTTGCAGATTGCGCTGGATCTGTCGCACTCTCAGCGAGAGTCTCTCAACAAACGTTCCAATTCTTCGCGTGCAATGCCTGTCAGGCGGGAAACGCGCAATACGTCCAAGCCATCCTCTAACATGGCCTTAGCCGCTTCCAGCTTGCCTTCCAGCTTGCCTTCCAGCTTGCCTTCCAGCTTGCCTTCCAGCTTGCCTTCCAGCTTGCCTTCCAGCTTGCCTTCGTCGAAGGCCGTTTCGGCCCGTCGCTGCAGGTTGTACAGATCGCGCAACTCCTTGTCGCGTGAAACATAAGCTGCCCAGTTGTCTGGATCTCGACTGATCTCCTCCCACAGGTCAAGCGCTTTTCCCATTGTCGGATCGGACATCGCAATCGCCTCCAGACCTCTCCTGATTTCGTCGTGGGCACTGGCATCGAGCAACAGCAACCAACGCTCCAATGGATCTTGCAGACAGGTACTCAGCTCGGTACGATACACATGCCTGAATTTCGGCAATTCGACAAAGTGAATTTCCAACACATCCGACAAACGGAAGTGTTCCACATCCTCGTATACATGATACGACGTCTGATACCGATCCGTCGAGGCAAAGACCGTGAAATTTACAATGTTGATCGTGATGGTTTGTGGAAAGTCCGCCCACCGGGCGTTCTTGCGGATTTGCGCCTTGAAAATGGTCGACCAATAAAACAGTGTGCGTTTGGCAATGTCTTGTTCTGCAATCTGAATCTCGACATTGATGTGTTCTCCCGCATTCGTGCGGACATAGACATCCAGCCGGGACCCACGATCCTCTTGGTGGTCGCCCGCGAATTCCGCGTTGACAAACTCGATCGCCGTGATCTTGTCGGCGCCTGTGCGCTGCAGTAGGGCGTTGAGAAACGCCATCAAGATCTCAGCGCTTCGCGGTTGGCCAAAAAGCAATTTGAACGCAAAGTCGTTCTTTGGATCCATAAATCGATGTTCTTTCACCCGTATCACCGCTCCCGTATTTAATTATACACCACCGCTTCGTGGTGGGGAATGTGTGATAATACTGTGAAATATTTTAGTTCACCGGCTGTTACCTCGCCCGTCTGTCAATCGTCTACATGCTATACGTCAGCTGCGGTCGACGAGGAGAGGTGGCATGAAGCGTTCAACGCATGTCTGGATGAGTGGATTCATGGTGGGGTCAATGCTTGCGGCGGCGTACGGCGCCGCAGGCGGGGTGTCGCACATGCGGCTGCCGGGCTCACAGTTCCGTTCGCCGTTTCCGGTGGACGCCACGGGCGCGAACCCATCGGAACAACGGCGTCATGTACAGAGCCCGCGACTCCGTTCGTCGGGCGCCGACCACTCTACACAGGGCGGTCTGGCGCAAAGTCTGGCGCAGGCGATCAGCAGACCGAGAAACGCGGTATTCATCAGCCGCGCGTCGACGGTTGGCGTGAACGCGCCGCCTGATCTGAACGGCGAACACTTCATTTCCGGACGAACTGGATATGGTGTGACGGGTGATGGGAATATCCTCAGAACGGCCAACGGCGGGGGAACGTGGAAGGTGGCGGTCCATGCTGCGTCAGCGTCATTTTCCTACTTGTCGTGGCACGGCGCGGTGGGAGTGGCAAGCGGCCTGACACCGAACACCGGTACGCCTTTGTCCATTCCCACATTGGCTGTGACAGTGGATAATGGCCTGAAGTGGAAATTCATCCACCCCCTCCTCCCAAGTTCCGTATCCGGTTCTGATCAGACCTACCAGATGGTGGCCCACCCACTGTCAAGCCGACTCCTGGTGCTGCTTCCAGAACCCGCCTTCGTGGGTGGCTATACGAAAGCGCCCCCCATTCTGGTCTCGACCGATGGGGGAGCAAATTTTCACACATTCACTCTGCCGAAAGGTTGGCAACCGACAGGCGGCTTTGCAGCCGTATCCGGCGAAAAAATGGCGCTGGCCCTGTCAAATAGTGTGAATGACGAGCAGGGTATCGCCATCGTCAATGTTGTCACCCGCACCGCAGCAATCCACGGTGCCCGCTTGCCTGTCGGATTGTACGGCCTTGCCTATCGGTCGGGGATACTGTATGCCGCAGGCGGTACATTCCCGGAGTATTCCACACCGGTTGCAAATGCCATCTACAAGATCAATCTGAGCAACCCGCGGCAGTTCACTCCGCTGTACGTTCTTCATAACGTTCGAGGACATAACTACCAGCCGATCGTCAGCCTCCGCGTGTCGTCTTCCGGTGTCATGTACGCCCTGCAGGGCGGAGTTCCGCCAGGGGCGAACGGGCCGGGTCAAGGGCGGCTCCTGATCAGCCGGGACGGTGGGCGCGCTTTTGTCCGATCTGCCGCAAGGGGGTCCACCCTGACGGTGTTCGGCCACAAGATCTGGCTGCTCACGGGACCCAATCCCTGGGCGTACTCAGAGGCAACTCCAAACGACCTGTACAGTTCAAATGAAGGCAGGAGATTCATAACGCTCCCGTGGAACAACAAGGCGCTGGGGGCGACTTGGGCTCAAACGGGGAGTCCTGGCGTGGTTTACGTCGCGGTCGGCGGCGAACTCTGGCAAATGACGGATCGAGGAAGGAAGATGTCGCGCGTCGCGCTGCCCGTGTCATCGCCTTTCTCCTCCGTGCAGTACGCCGGGCTCGGTAAACGCTGGGCGCTGCGTTGGCAAGACACGTTGTCCCGCCCATTGGTGAGAGTGACCTCGAACGGCGGGAAGGCATGGAATCCGGTTTCCATTCCGCCTGCGATTGATACCCTGGACAGTGCAAGCATCCTTCCGGGGGGATGGATGGCCTTGGTCGGTCACGCCATGCGGCAGGAATTTGATTCCCTGTACATCGGCGGGGATGGCGGCCGCCAGTGGGTGACCGTGCGACTTCCTTTTGGCCAGTCGTCCGGCATGTCGGTTGACTTTTTGAGCGTGAAGACGGGATACGCTGTGTCTGGACTCCCGCTTGATCAACAATGGCCCCCTTCCCCCTACCTGTTTCGCACGGTCAATGGGGGTCGTGAGTGGACGCGCATCCCACTCGGACCATGGAGCTTTGTGTCCGCGAACGACATGACGAGCGCCGGGAAGACGGTGGTCTTTTCCGGACTCGCGGGCGTCTCCATTCACAGGGCGGGCGTCAGTTTCAATGAGCTGGCGCAGTCCCGGTCCCTGCTCGTCGAAATGGATGCAAATGGGTCGGGCGTTCGGGTCTACAACCTGGGTGGTCATATTCCCATGTCCATCTCGTTCTCCACCGCAAACGACGGGGCAATGACGACGGCGGACGGGCAAGTGTACGCGACGGATGACGGCGGCGCTGTCTGGCGTCATGTGCAGCTCCAGAATCAATGATTCCTCCCGTTTAACGCGCACCGGGCCTGGCGACAGGGAGGATGACGCAGAATGTCGCGCCGTCCCCCGGCGTGCTCGCCGCCTGCACCGATCCCCCGTGCAACTCCACGATCTCCTTGACGATGGCCAACCCCAATCCAGAACCCCCGGTGTCCCGGCGGCGCGAATTGTCCGCGCGGTAGAAGCGGTCAAATAGATGCGGCAGGTGTTCCGGCGCGATCCCCGGCCCCGTGTCGCGGATAGAAATCCGCACACGGTCCGTTTGCACGCTGCCGGCGAGCGCAGGCTCACCGCGCACAGGCTCACCCCGCGCACCGCCGACTCGCATACCCTCTCCGTGTGCCGGCTCACCCCGTGCTTGCTCCTGCCCGAGAGACCATTCGATCTTTCCGCCTTCGGGCGCAAAGCGCAGCGCGTTGGACATCAGATTCACGAACACCTGCGTCATTCGCCTGCGGTCCATCCATACCCACACCGCGTCCGGACGCCCGTCAATCCCGCATGTGACGCCGCGCCGCGCACAATCCGACGAAAACAGCTCCCGCACGCCGACGAGCAGCGCGAACGCGTCCACCCACGCACAGTCCAGCCTGACGGCGCCCGCGCGTGCGTCGCTCAATTGCTGCAAATCGCTCAGAATGGTGCCCATCCGGGTCACTTCGTCGTACAGCACGGACAGTTGTTCTTCCTTCATGTCGCAGAGTCCGAGTTGCACCGATTCGATCTGATTGGCCATGATCGTCATCGGCGTCCGCAATTCGTGCATCACGTCCGCCAGCAGTCTCTCACGCGCCTCCTGCTCCTCTGTCAGATACCCCCGCATCGTGCGAAAGGCGTGCAGGACATCCGCGACCTCCCTGTCCCGCGCCGCCGGAAGCGGCAGATCGAAAACCTGCCGGGTGATGCCCCGCGCCGCCCGCGCCAGTTGTTCCAGCGGGCGCAACACGCGCCGGAGAAACTGCATGGCAAGCGCGGTGGACAACGCGACAGCCAAGATGATACAGCCCGCCTGCAGCCACGCGAACGAACCGGAGAGCTGGCCGCTCAGGCGGGCGAGAGCCGGCGAGATGGACGGTCGCACAAGGAGCGTGCCCACGCGCCCACCCAACGCGACGATCGGACTGGACGACCACGACGCCCGCGGCCGGGCATGGGCGGGAGAAGCGGCAATGACACGCCCCGCGGCGCGGATGACGTACTCCGTGTGACCGAGCACCAGACCGTCGACAGGGAAAATGGCCCCGCCGGACGGTCGCGTCTGCAGGAAGTTCCACGAATCGCCATGTTCCAGATAGAGCGCGGACAGCACACCCGCCCAATCATTCATCTGATCCTGCCGGACGTGATGTGCATAATTGGCGAGTTCCCGCTGGACGATGACCTGCGATGCCGCAAAGTCCATGACGCCGATCAGCAGGGCCAGCGCGCAAAACAGGAGAATGAGGCGCAGGCGCAGCGATTCCGACGCCGGGCGTCCCATTCTCATGATTCCCATTATTCCGGGAGATCGGACGGCAGGCACTGGAGCCTGTACCCGATGCTGTGCACTGTCCGGAGCAGGCACGAACAATCAACCTCTGAGAGCTTGCGCCGCACGTGGCTCATGTGGGAGGTCACTTTGTGCGCCGCCGCCTCATCGAACCCGTCATCCCCATCGATCAGTTCCGCGGCGCAGGCCAACTGGCTCTTGCTGCACACGACGCCCGGCTTTCGCGCCAACAGCGCCAGCATGAGACATTCCGTCGCCGTGAGCGCCACCTCTTCACGCCCCCTTCGAAGCATGTGCGCCGCCACGTCCAGCAGGCTGTCTCCGACGCGCATCACCTGGTCAGAATCGACAGAGAGCGCATAACGCGGCAGACGGACGGCCACCAGGCGATTTACGCGGGCCAGCACTTCGCGCAGGCTGAACGGTTTGACGATGTAATCGTCCGCCCCCTGCTCCAGCCCATCCACCCGATCCTGCTCACCCGCCTTGGCGGTCAACAAAATGACATAGAGGTCGCGCTGTGATTTCACCGTCTGGCAGATCTGAAGTCCGTCCACGCCCGGCAGCATGCGATCCAGCAGGATGACATCATACGCTTCGGTCAGCGCTTTGCCCAGCCCCGCGTGACCATCGTGAGAAACGGCGCAGACGTGCCCGTTTTGTTCCAGATACAATCGCAGAATATCCGCAGTTCTCGTCTCATCTTCAACAATCAGCACGTTCGCCATTGAAGCCCGCCCCCCGGTCATCAAGAGAACTTTGCCGCCAACGATGCCCGCCGCTTCCCTTAAGCGTAGACCTGCCGTGTAAAGCTCTTGTGAATGATCGGAAAACGATCGGAAAAGAAGATGTAACGCCGAAGCCCGCGCGGGCGGACGACAAGGGGCGGCGCGGCCGGGCACAGGGTGACATGGGCAGTCGCCTTTACAATCCGTCAACATGCTCTTCAATCTTCCCTGTCAGCCCTTTACGAAACGCAGAGCTATTCCACACCAACTCATCACCCGATGCAGAGCCATTCCACACCAACGCGCAACCTTCCGTCGGGATAATGGAGTCTGACAGAAGGTTGTGGGGAGGCTGTGAGATGAATGTGGTCACTTTTCACAACGTGACAAAAAAGTACGGTGCGCAATCGGTCCTGCACGGAATCAGTTTTTCCGTCAATCAGGGTGAATTCCTCGTCATCGTCGGCCCGTCCGGGTGCGGGAAATCCACCGTGCTGCGCATCATGGCTGGACTCGAACGCCATACGACGGGCATGGTCCAATTCGGAGGGCGGGATGCTGCGGCGCTGTCCCCTGGAGAACGAAACGTCGGAATGGTATTTCAAAACTATGCGCTCTATCCCCATCTGACGGTGTTTGAAAACCTGGCGTTCGGCCTGAAGGCCGCCCGGACACCGAAGCAGACTGTCAGGGAACGGGTTGGGGAGGTCGCCAAGCTGCTCGAACTGGACGATATGTTGGCGAAAAAACCCGGCCAGTTGTCGGGTGGACAAAAGCAGCGCGTCGCACTCGGCCGCGCGCTTGTGCGACAGCCGGCCGTCTTCCTGATGGATGAGCCGCTCTCCAACCTGGACGCCGTATTGCGAGAAAAAATGCGCATGGACCTGCGGCGTCTGCACGAACAGACGGGCACAGCGACGGTCTACGTGACACACGACCAGGTGGAGGCCATGACCATGGCGGACCGCATTCTCGTCATGCAGCAGGGAGAAATCCATCAGATCGGCACGCCGGCCGAGATCTACCACGAACCCGCGACGCTGTTTGTGGCGCGTTTTTTCGGCTCGCCGCCGATGAATGCGATCCACGCGTGCGTCTGCCGCAAAGAAGGAAACTGGACGCTCGCATCGCCCCGCCATGGCGAATGGGCGGCCATCACACACCCTGAGGCGCACAGAAAAGAATGGGAGACGCTCGCTGCCCAGCCCGCATGCTGGCTCGGCTTTCGCCCGGAATTTGCCGAAACAGGGCGCACGGAAGGCATCCAGTTTTCCGTGCGCGTGACCGATGTGGAGACACTGGGCCCACGCAGTCACGTGCACGCGCGCTGGGGTGACGATCCTCTGGCATTCGTGCTCGAGCACGGCCAGCCCGTGCCGGAACGCGGTGCGACAGTCCAATTGACCGCGCCTATTTCGCACCTGCACTGGTTTGACGAGCAACAGCGGCGTCTGCGGTTTGCGAATAAAACCGGGCACGTGCACGCCGTGCCGGAAGCGGTCTTGCGCAACGCCCCCCAGGGCAACGGCGATAAAATCCACGCGCAGAAGGCGAAGTAATCTCGGCTAAATCGTTTGAGGAGGAAGAAGATGGCCATCGCAATCGAACGCCCGCGCGGCATCCTCCGCGACAGACTGGAACCAATCCTGGGATTCGGGCTGCTTTTGCCAAGCCTGCTGGTCTTTCTGGTTTTCTTTTACGCACCGGCGGCTTTTCTGGCATACATCTCGTTTTTCCACTGGAATATCTTCACCTCGCAAAGTCAGTTCATCGGCCTCGGCAATTTCGTGATTCTTTTCGCCCAGCCGCTCTTTTGGCAGGCACTGTTCACCAGCCTGTATTTCGCGGCGGTGATGGTGCCCGCCGCAACGCTGCTCTCGCTCGGACTGGCGCTGTTGCTGCGCGAGGGCATCCGCTCCCGGCGCGGCGGCGTGCTGCGCTCCATGGTCTTTCTGCCGCACGTCACGCCCGTCGTCGCGACCTCCATCATCTGGATCTGGCTGTTTGATCCGCAATTCGGCCTCCTGAACGCGATACTCGGATTCTTTCATCTTCTGCAGCCGGGTTGGCTCGCAAGCATTCACTGGGCCATGCCGTCGGTCATCATCTACAGCCTGTGGCATTCGTTGGGCCTGTACACCGTGCTCTTCCTGGGAGCGCTGGCGACGCTGCCGCGGTCTGTTCTGGAGGCGGCTCAGGTGGACGGAGCAAAACGCTGGTATCTGTTTCGCCGGGTGATCCTGCCTTTGATCAGCCCTGTCACGTTTTTCGTCGTCGTCCTCTCGACCATCAACACCCTGCAGTCCTTTTCGCAGATCTATGCGCTCACCGGCGGACCGCACGGCGGAGCCGGCGGACCGGCGTTCGCGACGACGACCGATTCGCTGCTCGTGTACCAGACCGCATTTCTGTACCAGCACTTTTCGCTGGCGTCGGCGATGAGCTTGATGCTCTTTGTGCTGATTCTGGGACTCGCGCTCCTGCAGAAATGGGTCGCCGACCGCTTCGTCTTCTACCGCTGAGGGAAGCAGACTTTATCCCCTGTCCCTGAGGAGGAACCGAAATGGCAAAATGGGGAATTGCGGCCGCCCGCATACTGGTCGCTCTACTGTTTGTCGCGCCCGTGTACTGGGTTCTGGTGATCGCGACAGGAGCTCGCGGAGCAGCGTACAGCCTGCCTCCGGTGTTCGTTCCCGCCTTTCATTTCCACGCGCTGTGGACCGTGCTGACTCAGACGCACTGGCTTCGCTACCTGGCCAACAGCGTGCTGATCACTTCGGCCACCATCGTCTCCGTGCTGGTCAGCAGCGCCCTTGCCGGCTATGCGCTCGCCGAGGTGCGGATGCCGGGGAAGCAACTGTTCTTTTACCTCATCCTCGGCGTCATGATGCTCCCCGCCCAGGCCTTGCTGGTGCCGCAGTACGTGGTCATGTTCCACCTGCATCTGCTCAATAACTACGCCGGGCTCATCGTGCCCTTCATGGCCAATACATCCGGCATCTTTCTGTTCCGTCAGTATTTTATGAAACTCCCGACAAGCTATCGCGAAATCGCCCGCATCGAAAACGTGAGCACATGGACCTACATCCGGCGGGTCGCCGTTCCGCTTGCGCGGCCCGCCGTCGCCACGGTGACGCTGCTGACGTTCATTTCGTCCTGGAACCAGTTCCAATGGCCGCTCATCATGACCAATTCGACCGCGATCGACCCGATCGAACTGGCGCTGACCCATTACATGCAAACATACCAGTCCAACTGGAGAGAACTGACGTCCGCCGCCCTGCTCGCCATCCTGCCGATCGTCATCGTGTTTTTATTCACGCAAAAACATATCGTCACCGCCGTGGCGGGCGGAGATCAGGGATTCAAAGACTGAGTCCCGTCTGTGCGTAAAGAGAGACGAGAGGGGGGATGTGTGGCGCGGGGGCCGGTCGTACTGGATCCGCGAGAGAGAAACGCAATTCTGAAAAAAGTGCAGTCGAAACGATGTCCATCATCCAATGCGGGGGTGCAAAATCATGAAAGCCAAGTTTCTCGTACCGTTGGTCGTCGGTTTGGCGGGAGTCGCGGCCGCGAGTTACGCGTGGACGGGAGCCATTCCTTCGGCGGCATCGGCATCGGCGCCGGTGCAGCAACTCTCCCTGTGGGAGTCGCACAACGGCGGTCCGGTTGAAAATGCGGAAGTCTACCTTGTCAATTGGTTCAACCGT